>JACDDX010000280.1 GCA_013816685.1 Gemmatimonadales bacterium | reverse complement strand
ATCGCGGTGCTCATCGCCGCGAGCATCTTCGCCCTCATTCCACGGACGCAGAGCGTGCGCGAGCGCGATCCCGAGACCGGGGTCATGCACGACCGCGAGGTGAAACGGGTGCCGCTGAAGCGCGGCCTCGACCTCCAGGGCGGTATGCACCTGGCCCTCGAGCTGGATCAATCGCGCCAGGTCAGCGCCGACCGCAAGCGCGATCTCGAGCTCGCGCTCCAGGTCCTGCGCAAGCGCATCGACGAGTTCGGCGTCACCGAGCCGCTCATCCAGCGGGTCGGCGATGACCGGCTCGTGGTCGAGCTTGCCGGGATCACCGATCCCGCGCGCGCCAAGGCGATCGTCCAGCGGAGCGCCTTTCTCGAGTTCAAGATCACCGACGAGACCAGCGCGCTGGAGAAGGCGTTGCCGGCGATGGACCGGGTCCTGCGCGGCCTCGGCGTCCGCCAGGCCGACACCGCCCGCGGCGGCCCGTCGGCGGTCGAGCAGCTGCTCGGCGGTGACAACTCACGGGCCGACACCTCGAAGTCGAAGGTCCCCGCCAAGCCGGCCACCGCCCGGGTTCCATCCGGCGCCGATTCAAACCGACGTGATACGGCGCCTGACACGGCACGCGACACGGCACGTGACACCACCCCCATCACCGCTGGCATCCTGGCCGGGTTGATTCAGCCGGCCGGCGGCGCCGGGGCCGGAGGGGTGCCGGGCGAGTATGCGGTGGCCGAGACGGCCTTTCCCCGGGTGGACAGCCTGCTCAGCCTGCGGGGGGTCATGCGCCAGCTTCCGCGCGGCATCGTGCTGCGCTGGTCGGCGGCGCCCACGAGCGTCGGAGTCCAGCAGTTCCGCTATCTGTACGCCCTCGACGACCGCAGCATCGTCACCGGCGCCAATCTGGTGAACTCGCAGGCGCAGCTCGACCCGCTCACCAACGGCCCGATGGTCACCTTCGAGCTCGACCGGGCCGGCGGGCGGAAATTCGGCGACGAGACCGGCCGTCACATCAACGACTTCATGGCGATCCTGCTCGACGGCCGGGTCCAGGGACGTCCGCCCGTCATCCAGAGCCGGATTGGACGGAACGGTCAGATCACCCTGGGCGGTAAGAGCCTGCAGGAGGCGCAGGATCTCGCGCTGACGCTTCGGGCCGGCGCGCTCCCGATCCCGCTCAAGATCGTCGAGGAGCGGCAGGTCGGGGCCAGTCTCGGCAGCGACTCGATCCGCCACGGCATCACAGCCGGCCTCGTCGGCACCGCGCTCGTCATCCTGATCATGGTCGGCTACTATCGCCTCAGCGGCGTGCTGGCGGTGGCCGCGCTCGGGCTCTACGTGCTCTTCACGCTGGGCGGACTCTCCTTGATCGAGGCGACGCTCACGCTGCCCGGCCTCGCCGGCATCGTCCTCTCCATCGGCATCGCGTTGGACAGCAACGTGCTGATCTTCGAGCGGATCCGGGAGGAACTGGTGCACGGCAAGACGGTGCGGCTCTCGGTCGACGAGGGCTTCAAGCACGCGATGAACGCCATCGTGGACTCGAACGTCACCGCGGTGCTCACCGCGCTGTTCCTCTTTCAGTTCGGCACCGGCCCGGTCAAGGGCTTCGCGGTCACGCTCATCATGGGCGTGCTCGCTTCGATGGTCACGGCGATCTTCGTGACCCGCACCTTCTTCATGATCTGGCTGAATCGCCGTCCGGCCATGCAAACGCTGAGCATCTGACATGCTGCGACTCTTCGCCAACGCGCACTACGACTTCATCGGCTTCCGCCGCCGTGCCTACCTGGTCACGGCCGCGCTGCTGGTCCCCGGGTTTCTGTACCTGCTGATTCAGGGGCTCAACTACAGCATCGAGTTCACCGGCGGCACGCTGGTGCAGATCCGGACCGCGCAGGCCGCCAACGTCGGCCGCCTGCGGACGGCGCTCGACGCGCAGGGACTGCATGGCGCCGAGATTCAGAATTTCGGATCGCAGAACGAGTACGTGATCCGGGCCCGCGCGGCAGCGACGGCGAACGCCGCGAATGTCGACGCCAACGACACCCAGGTTACCGCCCGCGAGGTGAGCCGCGCGCTCGACAGCTCGGTGGGAGCGGGGAAGTACACCGTGGTCCGGACCGAGGCGGTTGGTCCGAAGGTCGGCGGCGAGCTTCGGCAGAAGGCATTCCTCGCGATCTTTCTCTCGTTCTTCGCCGTCCTGGCCTACCTGGCCTACCGGTTCGAATGGCGTTTCGGCCTCGCCGCCGTGCTCGCGACGGCGCACGACATCCTGGCGACGATCGCGTTTATCGGGGTTGCGCATCTCGAGGTGAGCCTCACGGTCGTCGCGGCGGTGCTCTCGATGGTGGGCTACTCGCTCAACGACACGATCATCATCTTCGACCGGGTCCGCGAGAACCTGCACAAGCACAAGCGCGAGAGCTTCGAGCAGATCCTCAATCGCTCGATCAACGAGACGCTGCCCCGGAGCATCCTGACCCATGGAACCTCGCTGGCGACGCTGCTCGCGCTGGCCATTTTCGGCGGCGAGGTCATCCGGCCGTTCGCGCTGGTCATGTTCTTCGGCATCTTCACCGGCACCTTCTCGTCGATCTACATCGCGTCCCCGGTGCTGATGGCGATCGAGAAGCGCTGGCCCGGTCCGGCGGCGCGCGGGCACCTGTCGGCACCGCCGGCCCGTCCCGTGCCCCCGGCCACCCGCAAGGCACAGCCCGTGGCCTGATGCAGCCAGTGGCTTGATCGATTCCCACTGCCACCTCGCCGATCCGGGGTACGACGCTGATCGCGCCGAGGTGCTCGACCGGGCCTGGGCGGCCGGGCTCCGGCACATCGTCGTCATCGGCGAGTCCCGGGCCTCGGCCGAGCG
>JACDDX010000279.1 GCA_013816685.1 Gemmatimonadales bacterium | reverse complement strand
GCCGTTAGCCCCGAGCGGCCTCGGCCTCCAGCAGCACGTTCCGGGCGCCGCCGTTTCGCATTACGGCGACATCCTCCTGATACTTGAGCAGCACCCCCAGCGTCCCTTCGACCTGCACCGGGTCCAGGTGGTCGGCGCCCAGCGCGGTGAGCGCCGCCGCCCAGTCGAGCGTTTCGGCGATGCCGGGGACCTTGGTCAGATCGGCGGTCCGGAGCCGCTGAACGAAGTCGACGATCTCAGCGGCCAGCGCGGCCGGGAGTCCGGGAAGCCGGGCTTCCAGGATGGCGAGCTCGCGCTGTGCGGTCGGGTAATCGATCCAGTGGTAGAGGCAGCGGCGCTTCAGCGCGTCGTGCACCTCGCGGGTGCGGTTGCTGGTCAGCAGCACCCGGGGCGGGCGAGTCGCGCGGATGGTGCCGATCTCGGGCACGGTGACGGCGAAGTCGCTGAGGATCTCCAGCAGGAAGGCCTCGAACTCTTCGTCGGCCCGGTCCACCTCGTCGATGAGCAGCACCGGCGGCTCGGTGCCGCGGTCCTCGAGGGCCCGGAGCAGCGGCCGCCGGATGAGAAATTCCTCGCTGAAGATGTCGCGCATGCCGGCCTCGCGCGCCTCCCCCCGGGCTTCCAGCAGCCGGATCTCCAGCATCTGGCGGGGATAATCCCACTCATAGACCGCCGTGTTGACGTCGATCCCCTCGTAGCACTGCAGCCGGATGAGCTCGCTGCCGAGGGTCCGGGCCAGCGTGCGGGCGACCTCGGTCTTGCCGACGCCGGCCTCGCCCTCGAGCAGCAGTGGCCGGCCGAGCGCGAGCGAGAGGAAGAGCGCCGTCGAGAGGTCGCGGTCGGCGACGTAGCCTTCGGCGGCAAGGGCCTGCTGGAGTGCGTCGATGGACGCGGGGGTAGTCATCCTTCCGGCGCCTCCAGCCCGCGCGCGTAGTCCGGAAACCGGAATCGCATCTCCGGGCCCAGCAGGCCGCCGTGGCCCAGGTCGGCGATCGCGGCGGGGCCGATCGGCTCGCCGGTAAGCAACCGGGGCAGGACGAGATCCGCCGCCGTCGCCATGCTGAACATCCCGCACGATGGCAGGCCCAGCAGCCGGGTCGCGCCCAGCTCGGCGAGCCAGATCATCGAACCGGGATGCGCCGGCACACCGCGGCGGAGCACGCGTCCACCGACAGATTCCAGCGCGGCGAAGAAGGGCGAGATCGGATCACCGGCCGACACGCCGCCGACCAGGATGAGCGGGATCCGGCGCTCGTCCACCAGCTCGCGCAACACGCGGGCGACGTGGCGCTCATCGTCGTCCGGCTCGGAATCCTCGATGGACTCCACGCCAAGGAAGCGCGAGCCCAGCGCTTCGACCTTCAGCCGAGCGCCGGCCTCGAACCGGGCGAGCCCGCCACTCCCCAGCCGTTCGTGCGCAATCGCCGCGACATCGAGCGCGAGATAGGGGCGCACATCCACCAGCGGCGCCGCGCCGCAAGCGACCGCTTCGCCCTCTGCGACCGCCCGTTCCGCCACGAGATGCGGTGCCACCTTCACCGACGCGACGACTTGTCCCGCCCGGATGACCTGCGCGTGGAAGAGCGTGAACACCTCCAGCGGATCGATCGCGTTGAGCCGCGCCAGCGCCTCGATCCTCACCTGCAGCACTCCGTCCCACGCTGCCACCAGATCGAGCCGGCTCTGACGGGGCGGACAGGGCCGCACGCCCGGCCCCGCGACCGCACGCGCGAGCCGCGCGGCCGCTTCGTCCTCGTGGAGATCGCCGGGGTCGGCCCACGCGACCCGGATCGCGTCGGTGAGCCTGCCGTCGCATGCCGCGGAATGGAGCAGGCGCGCGGAGGCGTCATCCAGCCGGGTACCCTTGGGCAGGCGCCCGGTCGGGAGCCGGACCGGTGCCAGGAGAACGGCGCCGGTCAGCGCCGCAGGGTCGAGCGTAACGAGGTCCGGTGCGGTGAGACGGCGGGCGTGCAGGACCTACTCCGCGCTGACCCGCTTGGCGAAGTCGGTCCAGAACTGCTCGGTGAGCTTCCGCGCGGTGCCTTCGAGCAGCCGGGCGCCGACACTGGCCACCGTGCCGCTGACGTTGCTGGTGGCGGTCCAGTTGAGGCGGGTGCGGTCGACCGCCTCCTCGATCAGCTCCATGCTCGAGATGACATCCATGGCCGAGCCGGGCGCCTTGCCCCGCGCGCGCATCTTGGCGCGCTCGGGCACGGTCACGTCGAACAGCTCGACGTCCATCTTGAATTTCACCTTGATCGCGCCGACGCCGAAGCCCGACACCACCTTGAAGTGATTGGGATCGATCGTCTCGACCGATTCGACGCCTGGGGCCGACTGGGAGACGAACTGCGGATCCATCAGCCGCTCCCAGACCCGGGCGCGCGGTGCGGTGATCGCCGGCGAACCGGAGAACTCGAGCTTCATCGGGAGGCATCCTCGAGAGTAAGCAGGTCGTCCGGCGTGTCGACGTCGGGATTGTCGCCCGGGACATCGAGCACCAGCAGGTCGGGCGAGTCGGCAAGCAGCGGCTGCAGCCCCGTATCGCCCGACAGCCGCTCGGCGAGCGGCCAGAGCGCGCGGTCGAGCAGCGTCGGATGGCCCGGCTCCTCGGGGCGGGCGGTATACCGCGGGCGCACGACCCGGCCCCGCCCCTCACGCCACGCCACGACCAACGCGGCGATGGTCGAAGGCCGGATGGCGGGCTGGTCGCCGAGACAGATGACGGCGGCACCGGCTTGATCAGCGGGCATATTCGCCATCGCGGCGAGACCCAGCCGGACCGAACCCGCGAGCCCGTCCAGTGGCGCCGGGTTCGGCAGCGGGACCAGTCCCGCGTCGCGCACCAGCCGCTCGGCATCCGCGTCGCCCTCGGCGATCACCACCTCTCCCC
>JACDDX010000278.1 GCA_013816685.1 Gemmatimonadales bacterium | reverse complement strand
CAGTCCCCAGGTGCCGACGAGAATCACGGCGACGATCACGAGGCTGGTCGTGGGATCGAGCCACAGCCACCCGGTGGCTCCAATCGCCAGCCCCGAGACGACGACCCCGAGCGAGACCCCGGCGTCGCCCGCCATGTGCAGGTAGGCGCCTTTGATGTTGAGATCGCCTTTCCGTCCGGCCATGAACAGCCACGCCGTTACCGAATTGACGACGATACCGATCGTGGAGACCCCGATCGATGTGCTCAGTCGTCTCCTAGCTCTCGCGCTCACAATAGAGGTCATGGCTCGGGGGCTCGCGTGGGAGGCCAGTCGAGCACCACTGCAAACAGTCGAGGGCAGCAGCCACGACATCTGCCCTGTCGCCTTATCCTTATCAGGTGCACTCAGGGGTTCACGGCCTGTTAGTCGAGTTCTGCCTCGCTCATCTGCTGGGGTTGCGTGCGCCGCCTTCTTATGTCTCGTGTGTGGACCCGCTGGTTTAGGAGCAAGGCAGGTAAGGCCGCGGAGCTCGGCTGCCGTGTATGGTTGTGGGTGAAGGGTACGCCCCGTAATGACTATGTTGCAACCGTGAAATCCTGAGAAAGGACATTGTGATGGACAAAGGACTACGTACGAGTGCTTGGGTACTGAGCTCGCTCGCTCTGCTGTGGACGTTGCTCGATATCATCGGGCTCGCCGCCATGCGGGGCAGGGGCGGCATGATGGGCGGAATGATGAACGGCATGATGCACGGCGGAGGCAACGGTCACTCGAGCATGGGCGGCATGGCCACCTCCGGCATGATGGTCCACATGGCGTTGACCTGGCTCGTGATGCTCGGTCTGGACGCCGTCTTCGTGTATCTGGTCGCGACCAGCAGGCGGGCGCTGCCTCCGAGAAATTCTCGGGTATGAGCCGACCGTTTACGGCAGCAGGCGGACCAGCATGAATTCCTGGAGCAGCATCTCGGCACCGAGCCCGGCGACAAGGACAGCCACGGCCGCCGTGACCGCCGCCGCGCCGGCCAGCGACGGCTCTCGCGGGCCGGGCGGCGCGCCGGCCTCGAAGTACATCGGCCCTATGATCCGCGCGTAGTAGGCGAGTGAGACGACGGTGTTCGCCAGCGCGAGAACCGCGAGCCAGGTGTACCCGGCAGCGATCGTCGCGCCGAACAGCAGCAGCTTCGCCGTGAACCCAGCCAGCGGAGGAACTCCCACCAGTGAGAGCAAGCTCACCACGACGACGAGTCCGAGTACCGGGTGGCTTCGCCCCAGCCCGGCATAGGCCCGGCGCTCCGTCCGGCCGAGCAGGGTGACGACGACCCCGAACGCTGCGAGATTCGCCAACGCGTAGGCCACGAGGAAGAACAGCAGGCTCGGGAGGGCCAGCCCGCTGCGTCCCAGTGCCACCACCGCCATCAGCCCGTAGCCGGTCTGTGACACGGCGGACCAGCCGAGCAGTCGCCGCACGTCATCCTGCCACAGCGCCACCAGGTTTCCGAGAGTCATCGTGCACGCGGCCACGACGGCGACGAGCAGCCGCCAGTTGATCTGGCTCTCCGGCAGAACCGCAACGAGCCGCGCCAGCGCTACCAGCGCGCCGACCTTGGGGGCGACCGTCAGGAACGCTGCCACCGGCGCTGGCGCTCCTTCGGCCAGGTCCGGCATCCACGCATGGGCGGGCACGGCACCCATCTTGAACGCGAGCCCCACGACTACCAGCCCGGTCGCCACCGACAGCGGGAAGGGGTCGGCCGCGCGCAGGCCGGCGAGCAGGCCCGTGAAGGTCGTTGTCGAGGCCAGCCCGAACAGCAGGACCACCCCGAAGACCAGCGCCCCGTTGGTCAATGCCCCCAGCAAGTAGTACTTCATCGCTGCCTCCGCGGCCCGCCGCGACTGGCGGTGGTAGGCGGCCAACGTATACCCGGTCGCGGAGGACAGAAGCAGTGCGAGCACGACCTGCATGAGGTCCGCGGCGCCAGCCAGCAGCACGGCGCCGAGCGCGGACAGCAACAGGAGCGCGTAGTACTCCCCCTGTCGCGCGTCGGTTCGGAACCAGGCGACCGAGAGCGCGACGCTCACCGCGGTCACGCCGCTCACGATCAGCTTGGCCCAGAGCGCCGCGCCGTCGCGGGCATAGGTGTCGAAGAAGGTGAGCGCCTGGTCCCGCTGGAGCAGTGGCAACGTGGTGATGACAGCGATGGCCAGCACGAGAAGGGCAAGCACCGCGGCGCCACCCTGTCGGCTACGCGGGGCAAACAGCGCGTACAACAGCACGACGACGGCCCCCACGAGCAGGACAAGCTCGGGCACGACATCGCCCGTCGGCATGTGCGCTTGCGGGTTCATCGAGCGACGAGCGGGGTGACGGCAGTGTCTATGACGCGCAGGAGCCAGGCAGGCGCGACGCCGATCAGCACCACCAGCAGGAGCAGTGCGGCGAGCGATCCGATCTCGACCGGCCGGAGCTCGGACCACGACGTCCAGCGGTCGGGCAGTGCGCCGAGGAAAATGCGTTGGACCAACTGGAGGAATAGCGCCGCCGTGATCACGATACCCAGCAGGGCAATCGCCGCGAGGCCGGGGTACACCGCGAAGGTGCCGGCGAAGATCTGGAACTCGGCCACAAAGCCGGCGAGCCCCGGGAGCCCCAGGCTCGCGAATGCCGCCACGACCGCCGCGCCGGTCAAAGCGGGGGTCCGCCTCGCCAGGCCGCCGAAGTCGCCGATCTCGTAGCTGCCCGCTCGGGCCCAGAGCGACCCGCTCATGAGGAACAGCGCGCCGGTGATCAGGCCGTGCGCCACCATCTCCACCGTCGCGCCGGTCAGCGCCAGCGCGCGCTCGGCCGAGTGGCCCGAGACCAGCGCGCCGGCCGCGGCGATCCCCAGCACGGTGTAGCCCATGTGGTTGACGCTGGTA
>JACDDX010000277.1 GCA_013816685.1 Gemmatimonadales bacterium | reverse complement strand
CGCGAAACCCCAGCGGGCCACGATGTCAGGGCTATCGTTGTCGGGCGGCGCCACTGCGGTGATCCGAAGATGCCGGATCGAGCGGAGGTTCGGGGTGCCGATGGAGATGGCGGTCGAGTCGCGGAGCGGCACCCGGTACAGTGACCAGGTCCCGGTGACCCGTCCGGTCGCGGCATCGACCGACTGGACGCCGTTCCGCACGAAGTAACGATCGTTGGGCTGCAGTGTGACGACGTAGCGGAGGGCGTTCTCGTTGGCGCCTGACAGGTTGAGGCCATTGTCGGCGTCGAGATCCTCGGTGTCGAGCTCGCCATTGCCGCGGGTACAGCGGCTGTTGAGGTCGCCCCAGGGGAAGACCGGAACGCTGGCCGAGAGAATCCGCTGGCAGAGCGGCAGCGTGTCGACCTCCCCGCCGTCCGGGGTCAGCAGCCGGTCGGGGCGATCGCCCAGGATGCCGCGGTCGTCGACCTGGGCGTTGAAGATGTCGTCGCCGCTGCGCTCGGTGTCCAGTCGCCCCTGTCCGATGTACTGCCGACCGCGATAGAGCGTGTCCGCCCCATTGACGAGCAGCGATTCCGGGGCGAAGGCGAGCGCGTCCTCGTTCACCGATCCCAGGTCGACGAGGAGGCGTACGCCGGCCGAGTCGGCGGGACGCGCACCCGACTGGAAGACCCAGAACTCGAGGTACTCGCTCCGGGTGAGGTCGATGCCGGTCGGACTCAACGAGGTGACCATCGAGCGCCAGCGCGGACGCAGGCGGCGCTCGGGGAGGGTCCAGAGCGAGTGATTGTTCGACTGCACCACGCCGCCCGCGGTATCGGCGTGGAGGGTGAGGAACATCGGCGTCTCTAGCTGCTGCCCTCGGCCAACGACCCGGATGAGGGTATCGATGTCCTCGGGACGGAGCTGGACCGACTGCCCGG
Organism: Gemmatimonadales bacterium; assembly: GCA_013816685.1. Taxonomy (GTDB): domain Bacteria; phylum Gemmatimonadota; class Gemmatimonadetes; order Gemmatimonadales; family GWC2-71-9; genus JACDDX01. The sequence continues at coordinate 1,979 of JACDDX010000277.1, read as the reverse complement.
CCAGACCGGACGGGATCAGGTTCTGCCAGGTGAACTGCACGGCGTCGTCCGGATCGAACCCCGCGCCAAACCCCACCTCTTCGGCGCCACGCGCATCGGACGGCCCGCTGCCAAACTCCCAGAGCGTCTCGCGCAGGGAGACCGGCACGCCGGCGTCCTGTTCGAATTCCTCGATGTACGCCTCGCCGGACCGGTTGGGGTCGGGCTTGGTGAACGCCATCTCCGCGTTCAGGTCGAGCCGCGACGGGGCGACCGCCGGAGCCGTGGTGAGTGAGTTGAGAAGCCGGGTGACGGCGTTCGGCTGGAAGTGGAGCTCGGTGTTGACTCCGCCGATCAGGTTGGCGGTCGCCTCGAAGCCAAGGGCGGGCCGGTTGAACGCACTCGATTCCTTCTGATACATCCCGATCAGGTTGACGGCGCCGGTCTCGCCGAGTCCATACCGGGTGGAGAAGCCGAGGATCGTGGTCGGGGCGACCGCGAAGATTCCCTGCTCTTCGAAACGCGCCGTGACCGTAGCAACGCCTCCACTAAACAGGGCGTCCGGATTGAGAAAGGTGACCTCGCCGGTTTCGTAGGCAATGGAATAGTCCACCCCCCGCTCGAGCTGGCGACCGCCGAGCGAGAGCTGTTCGCTGGAGTCGCGGATCTGGAGAGCGCCGAGGCTGAGAGTGGAGCGATCGCCGGAGCCGCTGGAGTTGTAGCGGAGCCGGATCTGGAAGGTGGCCGAGGGGCCCTGGCTCAGCAGCAGGTAGAGCGGCGTGCGATAGAGCGAATCCGATCGTTCCGCCGGGCTCAGGCGGCTGGCGTCGGCGAACGGCGTGAGATGGGGAAAGACGATGTACGACTCGCGGACGACCTGCGCGGCAGTCGGCTCGCGGTCGCGCGGGAAGAGCCGGTTCTCGCGGTCGAAGCTGTTGGCATCGGTCGGGATCGAGAGGCCAAGCTGGGCCAGGTAGGTCGCGGCGCCCTGCTGGGGACGCTCCGACTGGTTCACCGACAGGTTGACCTGGAGCGACGGGTCCTCGAGGTCGGACCCGGCCACGCGGTAGATCTGCCGCATCTCGTGGCGGAAGGTGACCGAAGTCGGCGGCTGCTGAGGCCGGACGATGAGGCGCAGGCTGTCGGTGGAGTTCTGTCCCTGGTCCTGCGACGGAAAGCTGCCGATCGTGGTTCCCGCGGCGCTCACGTAGCTGACGGCGAGATAGTCACCCGGGTCGAGCTTGGTGGACAGCGCGATCCAGAACGCGGAGGGGTCGAGATAGTAGTCGGAGCCCTGGATGAGAAGTTCCCAGCGCACCGGGCCGAACGTGGCGAGGCTCGGATCCGGCTCGGGCGAGCGCGCGACGGCGCGGATGCCGCCCAGGTTGGGATCCGCGGCGTTCGATCCGGTCGGCGGACGATAGCGGTAGATCCGCACCTCCGCGGGCCGGACGGTGTCGGGCACCGAGGCCGGGTTTACGTTGAGGATGTCCACCGCGGGGTAGCCGGCGATGGCGGTCGGGTCCACGATCCAGAAGAAGCGTCCGGTCTCGAAGTCGAGATCGCGGAGGGTGCGATCCTGCGGCTGGCTCGTCGTCTGACCGATGGAGTAGGTCCGCTGCGCCACCTGGCTGCCCTTCTGGGTGGCCGCGAGAGTCTGAAACTGGAAGGCACCGACCTCGAAGTTCGCGTTGACGCCGAAGTTGTTGGCCGGGATGGCCGCGGTGATGAAGCGCGACGCCGGCGGCCGGAAGGTCACGGTACCCACCTCGACGCGGCGCACGATCTCGTCTTCCAGACCCTCGTAGTAGACCTGGACGTTGTTGTTAGCGGTGAAATCGCGCTCGGTGTCGTAGTCCACGTTCAGGTGAACCCGGCGGCCGATGATGCCGCTCGACTGCACGTTGACCTGATTGTCGAGACGGGGGGCGGTGAAACCGCCTCGGCAGCCGGAGTTGGGGTCGAGCAGCAGGATCGCGTTGCAGCGCTCGTTCCGGAGC
>JACDDX010000276.1 GCA_013816685.1 Gemmatimonadales bacterium | reverse complement strand
GCATCAGATGTCATCCGCTCCTGTTCCGTATCGCCGAGGACGACGAGGCGGCGCTGCCGCTCGAGCGGACCGTCGCGCGGTTGGCTCGCGAGTATGTGGTGGGCGGGGTTGATGGAGAGGCGCTGCTGGGCGTCGGTGGATTGACGCGCTACGAGGGCGTAAAGCTTCGGCACCGTGCGCTGCTGTGGGGCATGTACGTGCACGAGAGCGCCCGGGGCCGCGGACTGGCGGACGCCATCGTGGAGGCTCTGGTCGCGGAGGCGCGCGTCTCCGAAATCGAGCAGGTTGTGCTCACCATCATCGCGGGCAACCAGCGCGCCATTCGGCTCTACGAGCGCTGGGGGTGCCGGCAGTATGGTCTCGAGCCGCGCGCGGTGAAGGTAGGACGCGAGTATCTGGACGAGATCCTGATGGTCTTAGCCGCCGGGCAGGAACCACGAGCGTCTGGCGGGCGCTGAGTTCAGCCGGCGCCGCGGCTTGCGTCCAGCTCCATGGCCCCGCGCCGGCGGTGCTCCCGCCTGCCGCATGCGGACCTCAAGTGCCGCCGGTTGCGGTTTGCGGTGGAGTCTTTCACGTTCCATGACCCACGATATCAAGGAGCGATCGCATGGCCTACGTCGACGGTTTCGTGCTGCCGATGCCGAAGAAGAGTCTGCCAGCCTACCGTAGGATGGCGCGCTCGGCGGGCAAGATCTGGCGCGAGCACGGCGCGCTCGAGTTCCGGGAATGCGTCGGCGAGGACCTGAGCGTGAAGATGGGCATGCCGTTTCCAAAGCAGCTCAAGATCAAACCGGGGGAGACGGTGGTGTTCTCGTGGATCATGTACAAATCGCGCACGCACCGCGACAGGGTGAACAAGAAGGTGATGGCGGACCCGCGCATGGCGAAGCTGATGGGCCCCGACGCGATGCCGTTCGACGACAAGCGGATGCTCTACGGCGGGTTCGAGACGATCGTCAAGCTGTAGGGTCTGATGCGGGGCCTACCTCACCGCGAACTGCGCCATCATCCCGTGCAGGAAGTGTCGCTTTCCGTCCTTGTCATCGGGAACGAAGCAGATGAAGCCGTAGTTGCCCTTGGCGAGGTCGAGCTCGAACAGGCCGACCTGGCTCCGCTCGAGAAATTCGGCGCCGCCGATTGGCATGGCCGGGGCCGGCCCTCGCCGGCCGCCGAGGCCCCAGTGGGCAAAATCCAGCGGAGTCTGTCCAGGCCGCAATTGCAGCACCACCACCTCGTGCGGCTGCGGCCCCGCGTTCTCGACCCGGACGACGTGGCGCCCCGCGGAGAGGGGTCGCCCGGCGGCGAATCCGTAGTCGTTGAGTCTCAGCGTGTCCGTCGCGACGGGGAAGGCCGTCGGAATGGCGCCCCGCTGCGTGACGACCTCGAACTCGCGGATCATGCCCTTCATGACGTGGGTCTTCCGGTCAGGCGAGACGATCCGGCAGAGCATGGCGTAGCGCCCCGGTGTCAGCCGGATCGTGGAGTTGCGCTCCTGTCCCGGCGCTGTCCCGACCGGGCCGCCGACGTACACCACCCACGCTGGCATTGCGGCCGTGTCGGTGAAGACGCGGAGGACGTCACCGGCAGTTTTCCCCTGCTCCAGCCGGATGACCTGGGCGTGATGGGATTCCTTCCCGTGATTGACCAGTCGAATGGTCACGACGCCCGGGGCAATCCGAGCCGGGACTGTGAACGCGTAGTCGTGCGCCTCCACAGTCACCACGACTGGAGGCGCCGAAGCGACCGGGCCGCGTGCCGCGGGCGTGGAGGTCTGCGCCCGCCCGCTCGTGATGACCGTGGCGAACAGGCCGATGGTGACGAGCGGGTGCGGGCAGGGGGGCATCGGTAGTCCGGTCGGTGAGGGAGATGCGGAGAGCGGCTGAAGTATTGCCCGGATGCACGACCCTGTCGAGAGATCGCGGGAGGTTACCGGCGAATCTGGTAAGATAGCTTTACGAAGAATCCGTCGTTCCGACGCCGGAGCCGAGACCAGTTGAACTCGGCGTCGGTCTCCAGCGAGCTGCCGTAGCCGAGAAACGCGACCGTCCCCGGAGTCGGTTCGAACGAGGCGAGCAGATCGAGCCGAAAGCCGTTGAAGACTGTTTGCGGCTGGGCGACGCCGGCGATGAGAAGCGGGGAACCGCTGCCCGGCTCGACGAGTGCGAACCGCCGTTCGGACCGATACTCGCCGATAGCGCGGAAGAAGAGCGCCCGGGTCGGCTGGTACTCGACCTTGAGTCGGGGAATGGTGGAGCGGGCGAACTCGCGTCCATCGAGCCGTGAGAGCCGGAAGACGGTGCCAGTGAGTCCCACTCGTACCGTGCTGGCGGGACGCAGACCGATCTCCCCGGTCAGGCGCCAGGCGCTACCCGTCGTTCCTTCCTCGAAGATGGCGACTCGTCCACGGGTGTAAGTCACATTGGCGCCGAGCTGCTGCCAGGTGGGCGTCGTGACGCCGGTTTTCAGATTGAAGCCGGAGAAGTCAGCGTCAGGACGGTACGGTGCGCTCGAGCCTGCAACGGTGTAGTCGGCGAAGGTCGAGTCCTGGAAGTTCACGAAGTCGCGTTCGAGATGGGCGTTGAGCTCCCACCCGCCACGCAGCGTGAACGTGGCGTCCAGCTGCTCCCGGCCTTCGAGGCCGGGGGTGAAGCCGAAGTGATCGTACAGCCAGGTACGCTCGGGCCCGAAGAAGACCGTCAGATTCTCGAGTGCGGCGCCCCGTGCGCCGTAGAACGAGAGCCGGTTGAAGGCGTGGCCGACGGTCACGCCGCTCCGGAGCTGATTGACGAACCCGGCCTGATCGTGGAAGCCTGGTCCCAGCCCCTTCACGAGGTAATTGAAGCCCCACGTCCGACCGGTCCGATCATACTCGGCCTGCCAGATCGGAGCGGTGCGGCTGCTGGCCGCATCGTGGGCGACCGAGGCGCCCAC
>JACDDX010000275.1 GCA_013816685.1 Gemmatimonadales bacterium | reverse complement strand
GGAAGGGCAATCGGCTCTACTACCGATATCGTCAGGAGGAGCGACCACTGAGGACGGGGCGCATCGCCGTGCCCTACCGAACGGTGCGAGGAATGGGGACGCGCACCTTCACCATCTACCGCACCCCTCACGGACCGATCGTCCGCTCGGCCAATGGAAAATGGATCAGTGTCCGGCTGATGGAGAAACCGGTCGAGGCGCTGAGCCAGTCGTTCCTGCGAACTAGGGCGCGGTCGCTGGCCGAGTTCCGGAAAGTGATGGAGCTGCACGCCAACTCCTCGAACAACACGGTCTACGCGGATGCAGACGGGCACATCGCCTACTTCCACCCGCAGTTCGTGCCGGAGCGGGACGACAGATTCGACTGGACCCGTCCGGTGGACGGCAGCGACCCGGCGACCGAGTGGCACGGCGTGCACGGCGTCGGGGACAGCCCGCACGTCGTCGACCCGCCGAATGGGTGGATCCAGAACACCAACGACTGGCCCTGGTCTGCGGCAGGGACGAACAGCCCGAAGGCGGCGGCTTTCCCGAGGTACATGGACGCGGCCGGGGAGCACCCGCGGGGCCTGCACGCGATCCGCGTGCTGCAGGGGCGGAAGGACTTCAACCTCGATCGGCTCCGGGACGCGGCGTACGACAGCTATCTCACGGCGTTCGCGCAACTGGTGCCGCCGCTGCTGGCGGCGTACGATTCGCTGCCGGCTGCCGTGCGGGGCGGCGATTCGCTGCGGGCAACGCTGGCGGGGCCGATCGCGGCGCTGCGGGCATGGGACTACCGCTGGTCGGCGCGCTCGGTGCCGACCTCGGTGGCGGTGTACTGGGGCGAGGCGCTCATGGGCGCGCTGCCCGAGGAGGCGATGGCGCCGGGAATGGCGATCTACGAGCATATGGCGACCGGAACGACGGCCGGGCAGAAGCTGACGGCACTCGCCCAGGCCGTCGGCCGGCTCACGCGGGACTTCGGCACCTGGCGGACGCCATGGGGCGAGATCAACCGGTTCCAGCGGCTCACCGGCGACATCGTGCAACGGTTCGACGACGCGGGGCCGAGCACACCGGTGCCGTTCACCTCGGCGCGGTGGGGATCGCTGGCGTCATTCGGAGCGCGGACCTATCCGGGGACGAAGCGGATTTACGGAACGGGGGGCAACAGCTTCGTGGCGGTGGTGGAGTTCGGAAAGGACAGCGTCCGCGCCAGGGCGGTGACGGCGGGCGGCGAGAACGGAAACCCGCGGTCGCCGCACTTCAACGATCAGGCGACGCGATACGCGGAAGGACGACTGCGGGACGTCTATTTCTATCCGGCGCAACTGCACGGACACCGGGAGCGGCGGTACCACCCCGGAGAGTAACTTTCCTCGCGAAAGGACCCACTTTCAGACCTGCTGCGGGTTGTTCGCCTCGATGGCGCCTACTTCTACGCGGTCGAGGCGTCGGATCCCTGGCGGGTCGAGACAGTAGCGGCGCGCGAACTCTCGCCCCGGATCATGCCGGCCGCGGAGCACCTGATCTCGTACCATTCTCACCGGGGCTCGCTGTTTCGGCCGCCTCGTCGGCGAGGAACCGGTGGAAATGACACCGGACGACGTGATCGTCTTTCCCTACGGCGACGCGCACATCATGTCGAGTGGTCCCGCCGTGCGAGCCGGTGGCGCGGACCCTCGCCGGCGGCAATATGGTCGCGGGCGTCACATGGGACGATGTGCATGCGATGAACGCCAGCCACGCCAGGGAGCACGATGGTGTCGCGAAGGCGGCTGCGCTCGAGATCCCGCGGCGGAACAGCACGGCGGCCGCGGCGGCGATCCGCGTGCTGAGCGACGATGAGCTCGATCGGTCGCCCCCAATCTCGCTCAATGCGGATGCGCCGCTCACCTCGCAGTTCATGCTCGAGGATCATGCCGTCCGGCACAGCTGTCACCACCTCGCCGCGATCCGTGGGGCGTTGAAGCCGTGATCGCGGGAAGCGGTGCTCACCTGATGACGAGCCGGCCAGGGCCGGCGTACTCACCTCAGGGCGCCACGAATCCCCTGACGCCGAGGCCGAGCGCCGTGACCTATCGCGGAGCGGCTTGGTCGAGCTGGGTGGCGACTGCCTGGATAAAGTGCATCGGGAAGATCCTTTTTGGCAGCTTGAGCAGCGACTCGAGGATCGAGGCCGCTCTCGCGTCCGTGGTGGCTATCTTCCAATGCACCACCCGCAGCCGTGAGCTCGACGCATGGACCGCAGCGTTGAAGCGCCGACATCGACGATTCCCGCCGGTCTTGCCGAGGCCACAGCCGACCGCTACCGGATCGAGCGCGAGCTCGGCCGGGGTGGCATGGCGACCGTCTACCTCGCCCGGGACCTACGCCACCACCGCCAGGTCGCGGTCAAGGTGCTTCGCCCCGAGCTGGCCGCGAGCCTCGGAGCCGAACGGTTCCTGCGGGAGATCGAGACGACCGCGGGTCTTCGCCATCCACAGATCTTGCCGCTCTATGACTCGGGCGCGGCAGGCGGGTTTCTCTATTATGTAATGCCCTTTATCGAAGGGGAGTCACTCCGCGATCGGATGCGGCGTGAGACGCAGTTGCCGCTCGACGACGCGATCCGGATCACCCGCGAGGTGGCGGCCGCACTCGACTACGCGCATGGGCGGGGCGTGATTCATCGCGACATCAAGCCGGAAAATGTTCTGCTCGATGGGGGCCACGCGGTGGTGGCCGATTTCGGGATCGCCAGGGCGGTGAGCACCTCCGGTGCAGTCAGCTTCTCCGGGAGCGGGAAGCTGACGGAGCCGGGCATGGCTTTGGGAACGGTGCACTACATGAGTCCCGAGCAAGCCGCTGGTCAAGACGACGTGGACCCGCGAAGCGACGTCTATGCGCTGAGCTGCGTGCTCTACGAGATGCTCGCCGGACGAACGCCGTTTATCGGGCCTACAGCCGCCA
>JACDDX010000274.1 GCA_013816685.1 Gemmatimonadales bacterium | reverse complement strand
CCCGACATTGCCATGGGTGTGGACGCCGACGCGAAGAAGGAGCAGGGGGCGGGCGATCAGGGCATGATGTTCGGCTATGCGAGCGACGAGACACCCGAGCTGATGCCGCTGCCGATCGTGCTCGCGCACCGCATGGCCGAGCGCCTCGCCGCGGTGCGGAAGGGCGTCGACGGGCATCCGCGCATCGAATGGCTCCGGCCCGACGGCAAGTCGCAGGTATCGGTCGAGTACGAGGACGACCGGCCGATCGCGGTGAAGACGGTGGTGGTCTCGACCCAGCACGCGGAGCGGAACGGCACGCGCCAGCTCGCGCAGGGCACCATCCGCGACACGGTGACCGAGGCCGTGGTGCGTCCGGTGCTGGAGGCGGCGGGGCTCGACGGACGGCGCACCAAGATCCTCATCAATCCAACCGGTCGATTCGTCATCGGTGGCCCCCACGGCGACGCCGGTCTCACCGGCCGGAAGATCATCGTGGATACCTACGGCGGCATGGCGCGCCACGGCGGCGGCGCGTTCAGCGGCAAGGATCCCTCCAAGGTGGATCGGTCGGCGGCCTACGCGGCTCGCTGGGTGGCGAAGACGATCGTCGCGGCCAGGTTGGCTCGGCGCTGCGAAGTGCAGGTGGCCTACGCCATCGGCGTGGCGCGACCGGTGTCGGTCCTGGTTCAGACCTTCGGCACCGGGAAACTTCCCGATGAGCGGCTGGAGGAAATGGTGCAGGAAGTCTTCGACCTGACACCCAGAGGCATCATTGACGCGCTCAAGCTCAAGCGCCCTATTTACAGCCCGACCGCGACCTACGGGCATTTCGGCCGCAAGCCTCGAACCCGCGACTACGAAGGTAAGAAGTACGATCTCTTCACCTGGGAGCAGACCGACCGAGTGAAGGACCTCATCGGGCTCTCCCGTTGAACATCCCATCCCCCATCCCCATGGCGACGCGCATGGCAGTCGTGCGCGCCGGTCGAATGAATTCGAGGAGCGCATGACCGCAACGACGACGGTGAGCACCCACGACATCAAGGACCTCGCGCTGGCGGACGAGGGCAAGCGCCGCACCGAGTGGTCCGAGCGCTCGATGCCGGTGCTGCGTCAGATCCGCGCCCGCTTCGCCAAGGAGAAGCCGCTCAAGGGCACGAAGCTCTCGGCCTGCCTCCACGTGACGACCGAGACGGCCAACCTGATGATCACGCTCCGGGCTGCGGGGGCCGAGATCGCGCTGTGCGCGTCGAACCCGCTCTCGACCCAGGACGACGTGGCCGCGCATCTCGTCCGCGATCATGGCGTCCACGTGTACGCGATCAAGGGCGAAGATCACGAGACGTACTACGGCCACCTGCAGCAGGCGCTCGCCTTCGCACCGAACATGACGCAGGACGACGGCGCGGATCTGGTCAGCGCGCTCGTGATGATTTCGCTCAACCGGCTCGACGATCTTGCGCCGCCGATCCGGAGCTGGGTCGAGAGCCTCTCGAAGGACGAGCGGAAGGCGCTGGTCGCCGGGGTCCGCGGCTCGACCGAGGAGACCACCACCGGCGTCATCCGCCTGAAGGCGATGGCCAAGGAGGGGGTGCTCCAGTTCCCGATCATCGCGGTGAACGATTCCGACACGAAGCACATGTTCGACAACCGCTACGGCACCGGCCAGAGCACGCTCGACGGGATCGTCCGGGCCACCAACCTGCTGCTCGCCGGCAGCACCGTCGTCATCGCCGGCTACGGCTGGTGTGGCCGCGGCGTCGCCAGCCGGGCCCGCGGCGCGGGGGCGCACGTGATCGTCACCGAAGTGAATCCGCTGGTCGCGCTCGAGGCGCGCATGGACGGCTACGAGGTCGCGCCGATGGCCGAGGCCGCACCGCGCGGCGACCTCTTCATCACCCTCACCGGCAACCTCCACGTCATCCGTCCGGAACACTTCCGCGCCATGAAGGACGGCGCGATCGTCGCCAACTCGGGCCACTTCAACGTGGAGCTCGATCTGGACGGGCTCGGCAAGATCGCGCCGCAGCGCCGTGAAGTCCGCAACATGGTCGAGGAATACGTGGTGGAGGGCAAGCGGGTCATGGTGCTGGGCGAAGGCCGGCTCATCAACCTCGCCGCGGCCGAGGGGCATCCGGCGAGCGTCATGGACATGTCCTTTGCCAACCAGGCGCTCGCCGCCGAAGTGCTGGCCAAGGACGCGGCGACCATGACCAAGTCGGTGCACCGCCTGCCGCCCGAGGTGGATCAGGAGATCGCGCGGCTCAAGCTGCAGAGCATGGGCATCCGCATCGACGAGCTCACCGCCGAGCAGGTCAAGTACCTCTCGAGCTGGGACGCCGGCACCTAAGCCACGGCACGCAGCCCATGATCGAAGTCACGGTGGCGCACCTCGGCCTCGACCGGACCACCAACACACCGGTCGTCATCCTTCGCGAGAAGGAAGGGGCTCGGGTGCTGCCGATCTGGATTGGCCCCGCCGAGGCCAGCGCCATCGCAATGGAGATGCAGGGGATGAAGCCGCAGCGCCCGCTGACGCACGATCTCCTGAAACAGCTGCTCGTCGGTCTCGGCGGCGATCTGCGGCGCGTCGTCATCAGCTCGGTGAAGGAGAACACCTACTTCGCCGAGCTGCTCATTCGCCGGGACGACCACGTCTTCCAGGTGGATGCCCGACCCTCCGACAGCATCGCGCTCGCCCTCCGCATGCGCGCCCCCATCTTCACCAGTGATCAGCTTCTGGACCAGAATCCGGAAGCCGGGGACGATCCGCCGGCTCCCGACCCGTCGCTCGAGGCCGACAAGCTCAAGACCTACCTCGAGAAGATGGATCCGCAGGATTTCGGGAAGTTCAATCCGTAGGCTGATGCGCTCCGGCGCGGCCGTCGTGCTCGCGCTGGTGGTGGGAGCAGCCGGGCACCCCTGCGATGCGCAGGGCACGGCGCGACGCGGCGC
>JACDDX010000010.1 GCA_013816685.1 Gemmatimonadales bacterium | reverse complement strand
CCCAGTGAAAGGTCAGCAGCCAGGCCGGCGCTTCACCCACCATCCCGACACCGGCGCCCAGCTCGCGGGCGCCGTCCTGCCTCACTGGGAGCGAATCACCGATGCGGTCATCCGGGCGGCCGCGAGTCTGCCCTTCAATCGTATGGCGGGGTGGGACGTGCTGATGGATCGCGACGGGCAGCCGGTGATCCTCGAGGCCAATGGCCTGAGCGGGGTCGACGTGCTGCAGATTCACGGCGGGCTGCTGACCGAGCCCCGGGTGCGCCGCTTCTACGACAGTTTCGGGGTGCTCGGCCGCCGACGGCATCCTGCCGCCAGGTAAGCCCAGTGCCACCACCGTCCGATCCAACCCGCCAACGATCGCCGTACCTGGAGTACTTCCAGCGAGACGGTCACGTCGCCGACCTGCCCTCTGCCACCCGCAAGCTGCTCGGCATCCGGGCCTATCAGGCCATGTGGTCGGGCTACCGGTGGCTCAAGCACGAGTTCCAATCGCGCTCGGGTCCTCAGCCTCCGTTCCGGCTGGCACTGTGGCGCCAGGGGTTCTTCGCTGAATCTGCGGCGGTCTACGACTTTCCGCGCAATGATCCGGGGGAGTATCTCAGTGACTTCCAGCAGATCCACCTGGGCGGCTGGATCAACGAGTGGGACGGGCTCTTCAATCACAAGCTGGGGCTCCGCGCGTTCCTGCTGGCGCAAGGGCTGCCGCAACCCCATACGGCGGCCTTCATCTACGAGGGACGCATCCTCGCCGAGCCGTTCGAGCGCGGAGGGCGCTACGTCTCGGACGAAGAGATCGAGGAACATCTCCGGGGGGAAGGCGAGGGTGCCGCGTGGGTCGTCAAGCCAGAAGACGGCAGTCAGGGTCGCGGACTCTTTCTGCTTGAATACGTCGAGGGCGCCTTCCGCCGCCATCGGGGCCGGGAAGTGGCTCCGATTGATCTACGGGCGTTCCTCGCATCGCTCGAGCCCGCACGGAACGGCGGTCAAGCCGGCGCCACCCTGATCGAGCGGCGACTCCCGCAGGGGCAGTTCTGGCGCGAGCTCTTTCCAGGGAGCGCGAACACGCTCCGGTTGCTCACCCTCTGGACTCCGGGAGACCCATCCCCGTTCATCGCCCGAGCGGTGCAGCGAGTCGGGAGTGCGGACACGGTGCCCACCGACAACTGGTCCGGCGGCGGTCTCTCCGCACCGATTGACTTGGCCACCGGTCGCCTGGGCCCCGGCCGCACGCACCCGCTGAAGGGTGCCAAGAGGACCATCACAGTCGGGGACCCGCGATCCGCACCGGTCGAGCGTCATCCCGATACCGGCGCCCTCATCGCCGGGGCCGTGCTTCCCTGCTGGAACCGGATCACGGAAGTCGTGCTTCGGGCGGGGGCGAGCCTGCCGTTTAACCGGATGGTGGGATGGGACGTGCTGGTCAGCGCGGAGAATGAGCCGGTGATCCTCGAAGCCAACGGGCACAGCGACGTCAACTTGCTCCAGGTCCATGGGGGCCTGCTTGCAGACGACCGGGTGCGCCGCTTCTTCGAGCACTATGGCGCAGTATGATGCCGTCCGCTGCGGTCGAGCAGTCGGCGTCCGACCAGATGCCAGTGACGGTGCCCTCAGTCAGCCAATTCGTATGGCGCGAGCTGCGACTGCTCGTCGTTCTGGGGGCGCTATCGTTCGGGGCGGCGCTCTGCGTCCGGTACGGGTTGCATTACCCGATCCCGCTGACCGACATGTCCGTGCCGCGGCGCATGCGGCAGGCCTTGCGTTACACAGCGCTACTCGGCCCTGTCCTCCTGCTGATCAGGCTCCTGCGCCAGCGCTTGGCCCTCCGCGGCGCCGATGGCCGCCCGGTACCGGGCCGGGCAGGCTGGAGTCTCGCGCTTGCCGCCCTCCGGCAGGACGCGCTCGCCGCTCGATTCGCACTCGTGGTGTCCACCGTCCTCGTGATGGCTGGGTTGTTCAGCGTCTTCGCCCTGTGGAAGGCAAGTATTCCGGTGCTGGCCCCCTGGCGCTGGGATCCCATGCTGGTAGCGGTCGAGCGAGCCCTTCATGGCGGCGTGCTGCCGCAGGACGTGACCCGGAGCTGGTTCGGCCCTCGCGCGACAGTGGTTCTCGATGACCTGTACTCCCTCTGGCTACGCCTCGTCGCCCTTTTCGTCGTGTGGCAGTCGCTGCGGGCGCCGGCGCCGGGTCGGATGCGCGCGCTGCTCGCGCTGGCACTCACCTACACGCTCCTCGGCAACGTGGGCGGGATGCTGCTGAGCTCGGGTGGGCCGGTTTACTACGACCGTCTGGTCGGGGAGTCCGGTCCGTACGCCGCGCAAGCCGCCTACCTCGCCGCCATCCCCGGGCTGCACGCAACGGCGATGCAGCGTTCCATCTGGGACTGGGTTCAATCGGGCACCTATGTCCCCTTCGCGACAATCTCGGCGATGCCCAGCATGCACGTCGGGGTCACTACCGTCATGGCGCTCGCCTGCCGGGAGCGCAACCGCTGGTTCGGGGTCGCCGGGTGGCTCTATGTGTGTCTGATCCTGCTCGGGTCGGTGCATCTGAACTGGCACTACGCCATTGACGGCTACGTCGCCATCGTCGGCGTGCTGGCGGTCTGGTGGTTCAGCGGCTGGTTGGTGCGCCGCTACGCCTAGCAGCCAGCGCCGCGGGGCGCGCCGGCATCCCCGAGCGGCCGACAGGCCGAGACGTTAATGCCAGCGCGCGAGGCCGCGCGAGAGCAGCTGGAGCCGGCCGGCTCCCCGCGGCTGCAGCTTGGCCGAGAGCGCCGTGGCGGCGAGTCGGAGCGCGTGCCGTCCGTACTCACCGACGACGTCAGGCTGGAGCATGATCACCAGCCCCACCATGCCCGCGGTCACCAACGTGGTGGTCAGCAGCACCCCAACCGCGCCGACCTCCATCGCGCGGAGGCCGAGCCGGGTCGCGATGGCGACCGTCGCGGCCAGAAGTCCCAGCACAATCCCGCCGGTCTGCGAGCGCAGATAGCTCGACCACGAACCCTGTATCATCCGCAGGCTCATTCCCGCGGCCACCACATAGTTCGCGACGATGGCGAGAAGGACACCGGTCGCGACCCCGGTCAGGCCGAACCGGGTTCCAACGAGGCTGCCCAGGACGACGCCGGCCGCATAGATGCCGTCGCGAATGGTCCGTTTTCGCATCTCGCCGAGCGCCCCGTCGAGGCAGTACGCCATCAAGTACGCGTTCCGCATCATGATGCCGCAGGTGAGGATCTGGAACGGAATCACCGCTGGTGTCCACTTCGGCCCGAGGAGAATCTGCACGATCTCGGGCGCGACGATCACCATGAGGGCTCCGAGTGGCGCGCTCACCAGTGCGATCACCGCCGAGCCCGTATAGTAGGCTTGGCGGAGCTTGTCCGGGGTTCCCTGCAGCCGAGCCATCACGGGGAAGAGCACTTTGGTTACGATCACGGCGAAATACGTCACCGGAAACATCATCAGCTTGAAGGCCCGGCTGTAGAAGCCGAGCGGCACGACTCCGAGCACCCGTCCTACCACGAGATTGTCGCCCTGGAAGGCGAGGTAGTTGAAGATCCGCGCGAGCGTGAGCCCCGACCCGAAACGCAGCAGGTCACGGATCTCCGGGCCTAGGCGGAAGGCCTTGGGGTGGGGCTGCGCGCGCAGCAGCAGCACCGAGCGCACCAGCGCCTGACCCAGTTGGCTCCAGACCAGCGCCCACGCGCCGTACCCCAGCAGTGCCAGGACGATTGCGGGGATTGCATTCCCCCCCACGAACGCTCCGACGTCCACCCACATGAGCCGTCGCCAGGCGAGGTGTCGCTGTGACAGCGCGTCGGCGATGAAGCCAGGGCTTGTGAGGACGAACAGCAGACTCAACGCGCGGATGTACGGAACGAGTTCCACATTCTCGAACCACGCCGCGACCAGCGGGGCCGTCAGGTAGACGACAACCGTCCAGAGAAGTCCCAGCCCGACGGAGACTGTGAACCCCGCGCGCACGTACCGGGGAGTGAGCTCGGGCCGTCGTACGATCGCGACCCCGAGGCCGAACTGCGAGAGCAGGCTGGCGAGCCCGGTGTACACCAGGGCCAACCCGACCAGCCCATAGTCCTTCGGGGTTAGCAGACGCGCCAGGACGCCCGTCACGACGAGCTGGCCCACGCCGTTGATGATCGCGGCCGCGTACTGGGAGCTCAGCCCGCTGAAGGTGGAGTGGATCAGCGAGGATTTCGTGTGGCTTTCCGTCACGCCATTTTCCCCCGACGTGATCGCTCCTGGAGCGATCTGTCGCATTCGAGCAACCCGAGTCCTTCCGAACGGCAACGAGACAGGCGGGACCACCCGCGCCACACGGCGCGGCTGCTTTGCAGCGGCGGCGTGCACGACCTGCGGCGCCACGATCCGGGACTACTCAAAACCTGTTCCAGATCGCGCTGGTGCTCCCACTTCTCGTCCTGTAATGCGCGCATGCTCGACTTGAACTTCACTACCCGAAGCGCGGGGGATGGCTAGATTGGACGATGCTATTCGGGCGCGAGCGACATTGCAACCCGGTGAGCCGCGGCCCCACGTAGTGCGCGAGCTCTTCAGCACCGTCCTCGAGCTGAGGGTCCATGAGCCCAGCATTTCATTCCTTCCGGTGGGTTCCGTGATGTCCGAGACGGCGCCCGAGCGACTCCACCGGCTGCTCTTTCTTGGTGCGCAGCGCATGCGTGGCCGGCCAATCGGTCGGTACCTTCGCCAACTCCAGGCTTGGGAGCGCCTGGCGCCTGAAGCGTTCCAGCGCCTCTGCGCCGAGCGGATGGTACGGACGCTGGAGTACGCGAGCAGCCGCGTTCCGCTGTATGGCTCGGGCCAGTGGCGCGAGGCATTCCAGCGTGCGGATGTCCGCGACCTGCAATCGTGGCCGGTGCTCGAGCGGGAGACCATTCAGGCGCACACCGCGGAGCTGATCGCGCAGCCCACCCCTCGAGGCCACTATTTCCGTCGCACCTCAGGCTCCAGCGGGACGCCGCTCGGCGTTGCGATGGACGCGGACGCTGCGTCATGGGCATGGGCCACCGACTACAGGGGTCTCCTCTGGCACGGCATCCATGTGGGCGCTCGCTGCCTGCGGCTGATTCACAAGCGCGAAGGGCGGGTGGCAGAGTGGATCAGAAACTTGCATCCTCTGCTCACTGACGACCTGTCGCCCCCGAGACTGGATGCGGCCGTGCGCTATATGCAGGCCGCGCGGCCGGCCTACGTCTCAGGGTACGTCACTGCGGTGACTGAGTTGGCGCGGTACGCGCGGGTGGCCGCGCCCGACGCGCCGCGCCCGCTGGTGCCCTTCGTGAAGGTCCTGGGCGAAGTACTCCATCCGTTTCAACGGCAGGAGATCGAGCAGGGTCTGGGCGCGCGCGTGATCGAGACCTATGGCTGCAATGAAACCGGTACCGTCGGGTACGAGTGCCCGGCCGGATCGCTGCACGTGTTCGCCGAGCACGTCGAGGTGGAGATCCTGCGCGATGGCCAGCCGGTGGGACTCGGCGAGATCGGCGACATCGTTCTGACCTGTACGACGAATCGGGTCATGCCGCTCGTTCGCTATCGAGTGGGTGACCGGGGCCGCCTCTCTGCCGACCCGTGCTCCTGCGGCCGGCCCCACCCGGTCATCGCCGGCATCGAAGGGCGGACGGGCGACCTGCTGCTCACGGCCGCCGGCGTTCCTGTGCACGGCGCCCTGCTCGGCGACATCCTCAAGCAGATTACGGCGACATCCTCGCCAGCCGCACTCACGCGAGTGGTCTTTGAGCAACATGACAGCCGAACCTGGACCGTGCTGGTGCAGCCCGGTCCAGACTACAGCGACAGCATAGGTGGACTCCTGATCGATGGCGTCAAGAAGATCTATGGGAAAGAATGCCAGGTCACGGTAACTGTCGTGCCCGAGATTCCCCGCGAGCCTTCCGGCAAGCTCCGCTACTACCGCCGCGCGGCCGGCGCGGCGCCCCAATCGCCGAGCGTTGAGCAACCGCTGTAGTTCAGCGGCGAATCCGCCCGCACTGCCATCCTCTACCTCGCGCGTGCGCCCGTCCCCGCACGCGCGGCCGTCTGCAGCTCGGAGAGCAGCGTCCGCGCGCTATCGGCCCAGGAGAAGCTCGCCGCGCGGCGGATGCCGCGGCCGCGCAACTCCTCGACCAGCGCGTCGTCAAAGCTGACTCGCTGCATCGCCGCGGCCATTCCTGCCACGTCGTCCGGATCCACGAGGATGGCCGCCCCGCCGGCGACCTCGGGACAGGCGGAGGTCGTGGAGGTGATGACCGGACAGCCGCACGCCATGGCTTCGACGATGGGCAGGCCAAAGCTCTCGTAGCGGGAGGGAAAGACCAGCGCTCGCGCCATCGTGTAGATGGCCGGCATGTCGCCGAACTCCACGAACCCGGGAATGAACACCGTCGCCGGATCGACCTGCTCGGCGATGACCGCAGGGCTCAGCCGCTCGGCGATCCCCAACCCCAGGATCACCAGCGGCGGAGCCGCTGTGCCCGGCCCGCCGGCATCTCGGCGCATGCGTCCGTATGCCTCCAGGACGACCTCAACGTTCTTCCGCGGGGTGAGCGCCTTCCCCGAGGCCTGCCCCAGTACCTGATGGCCTTTGACGACCATCAGCAGGAACGGGGTTGCTGGCAGGGCATAGCGCTTCTGCACCTGCGTCAGGGTCGCTGCATCGGTGATCGGTCGGAAGCTCTCGTCGGCGGCGGCGTACACGGTCCGCAGCTTGGAGCGGGGTACCCCGGCATGTCGAACCAGTTCGTCACCGAGGGTGTCGGAGTTGGTGAGAACCCGGGTGGCACGCCTGCAGTAGAGCGGAATCATCGCGCGGTTGTACAACAGGTCCATCCGTCCGGCTGCTCCCACGTAGAAGTCCGGGTGACTCCAGTACTCGGTGCCGCGCTGTTGTACCACGACCGGACACGGGGGCAGCAGCGGGATGCTGAACTTGTGATGGAAGAGGACGTCGAGGTGCTCCCGGCGCGCGGCGAGCGGAACCTGCACCTGGTCCCACAGCAACTTCTTTCGGCCTGCCACCACCACCTCGCGGACGTTCCGGCGGTCTCGGTACCGGCCTGCCTGGCCGGCATCGTTGTAGAACGCGACGTACTGGTTCGTGGCGTCCATCTCGAACAACGCGTCGCACAACTTCCGGATATAAATGCCCTGGCCGTCGACGTCATCGACGGCTCGGAGCATCAGCCCGATGCGCAAGGACCGGGTGGGGGTTTCCGTCAAGGTTCCGCTTCCGGGAGTCACAGCCGGTCCTTCCGTGAGCCAGAGGCCCGTCTGCGCCTGGTGGAGGCTCGGTTGAGTTAATCGCGGCCCGGAATGGCCGCACGACGGCGAGTCACGATGGCCCGGCAATGGATCACCGGGTCGCGCCGGCTACGCTAAGACTCCGTTAGCCGGGCTCGGACGATCAGCTTGTATCCCGTCTGGAATGGAAGCAGGGCGTCCAGCTTGGCCGTCGCCCACAGGGCAGGGTACAGGGCCGTCAGGAGCACGAACTGCTTCCGGTGCTTCTGCATGTCGCTCTGTGTCACGACCGTGCCCTTGCGCGAAGAGGGGCGGTCACCGGCCCCCCGGCTCATGGCGGTGTAGAGGCCGTTGAGGCCGGTGTCGACCAACTCGGAGAAGGTGCCCGAGTAGGTCACCGACCGCTCCACCACGAACCGGGGGCCGAGGAGGAGTTTGATGCCGGCAACATCGTACCCCGGGCGGACATGCCCATGCCACTCATCCGTCAGTCCGATGGCATGGCGGAAGCGGTTGAGGAGCGAGCGCGGCTTGAGGTGCGGCACGTTGATTATCACTCGCCCGCCCGGCTTCAGAATGCGCGCAAGCTCCCGCGCAAACGCGCCGTCGTCCGGGATGTGCTCCAGGTAGTCGATCACGACGACCTGATCGAAAGTGGCATCGGGAAAGGGCGTTTGGGCGCCTGCGAGTTGATGCACGTCTGTCTGCACCAGCTGCCGAATGGAGGCCACCGCGCGCTCGTCCAGGTCGGCACTGTGCCACCGGCCGCCACGACCGCGCAGGAGATAGCTGATGACGCCGTTGTCGGCCCCGATGTCGAGACTCGTCTTGCCCGCGGGATCATCCAGCAGCGCACTGATCTGGCGGTATTTCGCCTGCTTGAGGACCGAACGGTTGAAGAGGGCTACCGCCCAGCGCGCGCCGGCGTCGTTCATGGGACGGTCACCGCGATAGGGACGGGTAGCCGCAGGTGGCGGGAAGTAAAGTACAACGCGGTGCCGGCTCGCATGAGCCAGCCCAGACCGACTCCGTACAGAACACCGGCCAGCCCCAACAGCTGCGCACCGACGATCGCTGCGACGAGGCCCACACCCACCGACGCCCATCCCAGCATGTTCAGAAAGGCGACTTCGCGCGGCTCGGCCAGTGCCGTGACCGTGGCCTTGGAAAAGGCATTCAGGATCTTCGCGACACCGCTCACGATCGCCGCGATGACGAGCGAGCCCGAGAGATGGTACTTCCCGGCCAGGAACCAGCGCTCCGCCAGCGGCGTGACGAACCAGATGAACAGGGAGCCCGCGGTGACGACACCGGCGATCAGCTTGGCCTCCTGCGCGATCAGCTTTCTGCGCCGCGGGACATCGCCGGCGGCGCGCAGCCGGGGAATGAGCGAATAGCCGATGCCCATCTGGAGGACGCGGAACAGCGACCCGGCGATGGCCGCGAGCACGCCGTACGTTGCCAGGTCGTGCAGCGGCAGGACGTAGGGCAGCACCAGTCGCTCGAGCTGCACCAGCAGGAGGCCGGCCGCGTTGAGCCCGGCGAACGAGAGCGCTTCCGGCCAGGGAAACCAGCTCTCGCGGTTGGGCTTGTCGTGGCGCTCGGCGAACAGCCGGACCCACCCCCACAGGGCGGCCAGAACGAAGCCGGCGGTGGAGCAGAGCAGGGCGACCCAGGCGCGATGCACTCCCGCAAAGAGTACCACCAGGGCGGACAGCAGCAGCACGATGTTCGGGCTCTGGATGAGGCTCATTGACAAGCCGAAGCGCTGCTCGCTCTGAAACTGCGCACCCGCCACCTGCATCGCACCGCCCGCGATCGACGAGACGACCAGCATCGCGATCAGCGAGGGCGCCAAGCCGTAGCCCACGGCGCCGATCACACCGAAGGCAAGTCCGATCGCGCTGGCGCCGACCAGCATCCGCGCGAGCAGCTTCGGGCCAGCTTCGAGACGCCGTCGGTTGACGATCTCGTCCACGCCGGTGGAGGCCAGGGCATAGCCGAGGTTGGACAGCGCAATGACCAGGGTGAAGATCGCGTACTCGGTGGTTGGAAGCACGCGTGCGAGAATCAGATTGGCGCCGGCGAATCCGGCGCCCGCGGCACCATAGACCACCGCCGTCCGCAGCGTCGGTGAGTGCCACAGCGCTCTGACATCCGGTTTCACACCCGGCCCTCGGCGGCCTTGGTCTCCATCATGGTGTAGAAGTTTCCGAGCTTCCGCCGCGCGGCTTCCGGCGTGAACTCCTGTTGCACGTATGCCTTTGCCTGGCGGGCCAGGCGGTTGCGCAGCTCGGGATCGGCCAGCAGGGTCGCGAGCCCGATGCCGAGTGCCTCTGGCTCCGGATCCACGAGATATGCCGTCCGGTCGTCGACAACCTGCGTGTGCGTGCGGAGCCGGGTGGCCAGCAGCGGCCGGCCACTGTCGAGGTAGGAATAGACTTTCATCGGCGTGTTGAGACCCTTGAGTCTCGGCGACACCACGACATCCGACTGCTGCAGCAGGTCTTCCAGCTGCGCCACCGGGCGGGGGCCGAGGAAATGGGTCTGCCCCGCGATGCCCAGCTCGTTCGCGCGGGCCTGATAGAAGGCGACGTCGTCAGCCCGCCCCCCCACGATGACCAGGTGCGCCGACGGGAGGCGGGCGAGGGTGTGCTGGAAGCCCTCGAGCAGCAGATCGATGCCCTGATAGTGTTCGAGGTTGCCGACATACATCGCGATCGGTCCCGACTGCGTGGCGGAGGGCAGCCGGGCTTCGCCGTTGGCGGGCCGCATTCCACCGGGCAGCAGCGTGGTGTCCTCCACCCGCCCGACTGTCTTTTCCGGTGCATGCGCGAGCGCCACGTCTTCCAGCGCCGCGCACACCGTCAGCACGCCCATGCTCCGGCGCACGGCCAGCGCTTCGGCCCGGCGCAGGCTGGGGAAAGCGAACTGGAGGCCCGGGTACGCCTCGACCAGCTGTTCGGCCAGCGAGGAATCCATGTCGTAGACGTAGGGGATGCCGGTGATCGCCTGTACCGCCGCGGCGATGAATGCAGACTCTTCAACCGCATGGATCAGGTCGTAACGGCGACGGCGGACCATCCGCAGACATTTGGCGAACATGAAGCCGTCGCAGACGACCTTCTTGAACGAGAACCCGGGACGGATGTTCCGGACGCCCGGGATATTCCCGATGCGAAACACCCGGCAGTTGGGTATCTGAACGTCCTCACCCTCATGGAAGGTGAGCAGATCGACCTCGTGACCACGGGAACCGAGGAATTCCAGCACCGTGCGAACGGCCAGCGGGGTGCCTCGCGCTTGAAAAAACGGATGGGGAGCAAGTAGCAGGATTCTCATCGTGCGGGTTCCAGCTCCCGTGCACCGGCGGTCGTCCGACGCATGACGTCTTCGATTTCTGCCTCCTGCGTTGCCACGTTCCAGCCCAGCTCCCCGCCCGCGGTCCGCCCCGCGGTCTCGACGACCTCCCGAGTCGGCCCAGGGGGAGCTCCGAGATCGGTGCGGCGGAGCACCACGTCGGCCAGGTGCACCGCCATCTCCGATCGTACCGCCAGGCGAATCGCGGCCTCGGGGTCCGAAGCCGGCACCCGCGTGTCCGGCAGCGGAGTATGCGTCGTGCGGCAGGGAACGCCTGGGCGCCCTAGCACGGAAAAGACGAGATCCACCGCCCGCTCCGCGACCAGTCGTGCGGTCGTGTACTTCACGCCATCGAGCGTCACCAGCCCGCGCGGACCGCCCTGGTCTGCGTGGTGAAAGACTCTCGGTCGGTCGGCGAGAGAGTCAGGTCGGCCGGGCTCCAGCCTGCCCTTCAGTGGGAGCCGCCCCCACTGAGCCCGGAGAACGTCACCCGCGCTGATCCGTGCCGCCGGACAGGCGGCATTGAACTCAGCGATCAGAGAACGCACGCCGCGCTCGATGAGTGCCGAGTCGTCCGCGCTCCCGGCGACGGCGTCCCCGGCGATCGCATACCAGGTGCCGAGTAGCGTGCTCGCCCCGTGGGGGACGGCGAAAAGATAGCGCCCGCCGCCGATGACCGGATCCTGCTCCGCCGTGCTCAGCGCTCGAACGCCCACTGCGACGTCGGCCAAACGCCGGTTGAGGATGACGTTCAGCGCGAAGGCCTGCGGCCTGGACCCACCGCCAAGCTCACCGGTCCACGGTCCCATCGCGCCGAGAACGCACTGTGCCCGGATCTCCAGCGCTTCACCGGTCACCGTGTCGGTGGCTCGGACGCCCTGAACTCTGTCGCCTTCGACCAGGATAGCATCTGCACGAAGATAGTTGGCGAGCGAGGCGCCGCCCCCGGCCGCTCCGGCCAGAAAGGCAAACGTGAGCCGTTCCGGGTGAACCATCTGCCCGTCGTACCAGATCGCGCCACCGGTCATGCCGGCCTGATCGAGGGGAGCAAAGAGGCGCTTGACCTCCGCGCGCGAGACGACTCGGCCCGGCGGAATACTCTGGCCGGGACCGGTGCCGCGATTACGGCGGAACGTGAGCACGTCGTTCAGCGCGAGGGCGGCCCGCATGGCGGACCGGCTCTGGGCCCCTCGTCCTCGGGTGGCGATGAGCACGCCGAGGGGTCGCACCAGATGCGGTGCGATCCGGAGCAGCGCCGAGCGTTCACGGACGGATTCACGCATTCTCGCGAAGTCGGCGCGCGCGAGATAGCGGAGGCCGCCGTGCACGATCCGAAGGCTGTTGGCGGAGGTCCCCGCCCCGAAGTCGTCGCGGTCGATGACTCCCACCCGCAACCCGCGCAGCACGGCGTCCCACGCTACGCACGCGCCATGGATCCCAGCGCCAACGACGAGCAAGTCGAAGTCGGCGGTGCGCATGGCGTTCAGATCGCGGTGCATGACGGGCGCCGGTCCCTGGTCGACGGACCGCGTCGGGTGCGAGAGCGCGCTCAGACGCGCTCGCGCACCCGATAGGCTCGACGATGCGGCGAGCGAAGATGGACGATGATTTCTCCGACGAGTCCCAGGCCCATCAGCTGTACGCCGAGGGCGATGAGCAGTACGGCGAGGAGCAGCAAGGGCCGATTCGCGATTCCATGCTGCGTGATGAAGCGGTCGACCAGCAGCGCCACGCCGATCATGGCACCGGCTCCCAGAAACACGGAACCGATGAGCCCGAAGAAGCGCAGCGGCTTCTCGGTGAACTTTGCGAGGAAGAAGAACGCGGCGATGTCGAGCACGCGCCGCAGATAGACGCCGGGCCCATAGACGCGCGTCCGAGCATCCTTCGGATGCTGCGGGACCGCGATTTCCTCCACCTTGTACCCTTCCCGCAGCGCGAGCGCTGGAATAAACCGGTGCAGGTCACCGTAGAGTGGAATCGATTCTGCCACCTGCCGCCGCAGCACACGGACGCCGCACGCCATATCATGAAAGCGGTGGTCCGAGGTGCCGCCCACGACCTGCTGGAAAGCCTTGGACTGCAGCCGATTGAACCACGTGTCGATTCGCGGCGACCGGTTGGCCACGGCCATGTCAGCGCCGGCCCGGACCGCGTCGAGCAGCGGAGCGATCCCCTCAGGTCCCACCTGGAGGTACGCCGGCAGGGTGAGGATGACGTTGCCGCGGCTGCGCTCGATGCCCAGTCGAAGCGCTGCCGTCTCGCCGAAGGTCCGTGCGAAACGATGGATGTGGATGGCGGGATGATCGGCCGCCAGGGCCAGCAGCTCGGGAGGAGGCGTGAAGCTGCCGTCAAACACGAACAGGAACTCGTAGCTCTCCGGCCGGTCGTCAAGCTCGCGCGAGAAGTCGCGATAGAGCGCCGCCAGATCATCGGGGCGCTCGACCACGGGCACCACGACCGAGATCATGCCGGCATCGGCTGCTCCCGGTTCTGCCGGAAAGTCCAATCCGCGTTCCATCAGCATCCCAGGTCCCCGCATGTCAACGAACCTCCCAGGCGTTCGGAATGTCACTCGTGCCCCCATGCTCACTATGCAACGCGACCTCAGCCACCAATCCGAGCATCAACAGATAGAAGGCCGCGCCAACCCATAGGAGGGCAGCCCCCGGAAATACGAGCGCGCTGGCCTTTTCCGGGCTGAAGCGGGTGACTGCGACCAGCCCCATCAGGCCGAAAGCGATGCCGGCCAGCACCAGCGGCGCAGCGGCGACGCCGAACCCGACCAGCGGCCGGGAACGAAAGGTCGTAATCATCTTCAGCGTGAAGAGGTCGACAAGAACCTTCACGGTGCGCGAGATGCCGTACTTACTCTCGCCGAAACGACGCGCATGGTGGCGCACCGGCATTTCCGCGATGCGGGCCCCGACGCTGGCTGACAACGCCGGGATGAACCGATGCTGTTCCGCGTAAAGAGAAACGCGGTCGAGCAGGTCGCGGCGGTAGGCCTTCAGAGAGCAGCCGTTGTCCGTGATGGCGACGCCGGTGAGTCGCCGAATCAGGCGGTTCGCGACCCAGGAGGGCACTTTGCGCAGGAGGAGCTTGTCCTGGCGCTTCTGTCGCCAGCCGCAGACGAGGTCATACCCTTCCTCCAGCTTGGCGACGAGCGCCGGAATGTCGCGCGGATCGTTCTGGAGATCTCCGTCGAGCGACACGATTACACGACCGCGGGCGTGATCAAACCCTGCCATCATCGCGGCGGTCTGACCGACGTTCCGGCCCAGGCGAATGCCATGGAGGCGATCATCTCGGGTCGCCGACGCGGCAATCCGGTCCCAAGTGTCGTCCCCGCTGCCATCATCCACCAGGATGACCTCGAAAGCGCCAGGGTACTCCTTGAGGGCCTCGAGGATCCAGTCGACGAGCGGCTCGACATTCTGGGACTCGTTATACAGCGGCGCCACGACCGACAAGTCGGTGGCCGCCGCCTGACGTTCCGTCACATTGCTGTCCGACGTTGCCATGCGCTGTGCGGTCCTTCCGACAATGTGGTGCGTGACCCCTGCGATCGCCCCCGTCACCCAAAGGTAGGGCCGGAAGCGCCCGCCCACCAGCAATGCCCGTTCCGCTGGTCGCCGGCGCGGACAATGAGTGTAAGCCGTCGAGGGAAAGAGCTTAGCGCTCGCCTATCCATCGCCCCCTTGCGATCGGTGCGTGAGCCACGTGGAGTGTGGCAAGCCGGCACCAGGTACCCAAACCTTGGCGGAACAGCTCAGAGCTGGACCTGCCCTACCACCCGCCGCGGCGGAGGAGGATGGTGGGGACGGTCTTGAGGAGGATGCGCAGGTCTTCGC
>JACDDX010000273.1 GCA_013816685.1 Gemmatimonadales bacterium | reverse complement strand
GGCCACGCTCACGCTCGAGTCCGGCTGTCCCAGCAGGGTGAGGAGGCCGGGCGTCGCGCGGGGATCGCCGATCCGACCGGCGGCGAGCGCGGCAAAGGCGCGCACCTGCGAGTCGGGCGCGACGAGCGCACGGCGGAAGAGGCCGGGATCGTAGTTGCGGGCATCCTCGGCGGCGAGCAGCGGCGCGAACTGCTCCACCAGCGCCTCATCCTGCGCCGCGGCCGGTGCCGGAACACCGAGGACCAGCACCGCCGCGAGACGCAGCGTCACGGAAGGCCGCACGTTAGCGCCTGCCCAGCAGCACGCGGTCGCCGCTGAGCGTCAGATCGAGTGGGACGGGATCGGGAACGACCATCAGCTGCCGGCGGACCTCGTCGGGCAAACGGGTGAAGGCCATCGCGGTGTCGAGCACCAGGAGCGAGGTGGCGGCAGTGGCCAGCGGGGCGCCGTCGGACGCGCGCTCGAGCTGGTAGCCGAAATCGATGCGGCGCGACTGGAGCGCCCGCACCCAGCAGCGAATGGTCACGAGGTCGTCGAAGCGCGCCGCCTGCCGGTAGCGGAGCGCGGCCTCGCCCACAGCGAGCCGGAGGCCGGCGGCCTCCAGGTCGCGGTAGCTGACGCCGGCCTCGCGCAGATGCTCGGTGCGGGCGATGTCGAGCCATACGAGATAGCGCGCGTGATACACCACGCCCATCTGGTCGGTCTCGGAATAGTTCACCCGCACGGTCAGCACCGAAATCGGGCGCGCGTCGGTCACGCCGGCCTCGTCACGTTGTAGACGCCTGTCGGCGCCCCGCCGCCACACGGTATCTTTGCCGCCGTGCTCGGTCAGACATTGGTCATCGTCTCCGACGCCCACCTCGGCGTCACGACTCCTCCGATCGAGGAGGCGATGCTCGACTTCCTCGATTGCGTGCCCGATCTGGGCGACTGCCTGCTGGTCAACGGCGATCTGTTCGACTTCTGGTTCGGCTATTCGCGGGTGATACCCCGGCGGGGCTTTCACGTCGCCGCCGCCCTGGCCGCGCTCGCACGCCGGCTCCCCGTGGTGATGGTCGGCGGCAATCACGACCGCTGGGGCAACGGCTTCTGGGACCGCGACCTCGGCATTCGCTTCGAGAGGGACAGCGTCGAGTTCAGCGTCGGCGGTCGGCGGGTGCTCGCGATCCACGGTGACGGGCTGAACGAGCCATCGCGTCGCTCGCGGGTGGTGCACCGGATCATCATGCATCCAATGACGGCCGTGGTGTACCGCGCGCTGCATCCGGAGATCGGGCTCCGGCTGGTCGACCGCCTGGCGCCAGCGCTGGGCGACCATGCGCCGGACGCGGCGCGGATCGCGGTGGCGGCAATACGGCAACGCGAGTGGGCGGAAGCCAGACTGGTAGGCGATCCAGGGCTCGGTCTCATCATCATGGGTCACACCCATCAGCCCGCGTTGCTCGAGCCCGCGCCGGGGCGGCAGTACCTGAATCCAGGGGCCTGGTTTGATGGGTTCCGCTACGCAGTGGCCACCGGGGAGACGGCGGAGCTGCGGGCGTTCAGCCCAAGGCCACCACCTCGGCCTTACCCAGCCGCTCGCCGATGAATCGCGAGCCGACCTGCCGGAACCGGGGCTCGTCATCGCTGACGACGAAGCGATGCTCGGACGCCCCACCGAGGGGCGACTCCAGTCCTTGACGCCGCAGCGTCTTCTCCAGCGCAATAGCAGTCTCTTCCGCGCTGTCGATGAGGTCCACCACAGGACCCATCACGCGCTGGAGGAGCGGTTTGAGCAGCCGGTAATGAGTGCAGCCGAGGACGAGCGCATCGACGTTGGCGGCACGGAGTGGCGCGAGATACTCGGCCGCGATGAGTTCCGCCGCCGGATGCTCGAACCACCCTTCCTCAACCAGCGGCACGAACAGCGGGCAGGCCCGCTGTTCCACCCGCACGTCGGGGCGCCGGCGGTTGATGGCCCGAGCGTAGGCGTTGCTCGCGATGGTGCCGGCGGTGCCGATGACCCCGACGGGACCGCCGCTGGTCACCTTCCCCGCCGCCCGCGCGCCCGGCTCGATGACGCCGAGCACCGGCACCGGGGATTCCGCTTGCAACGCGTCGAGTGCGTGGGCGGTGCTGGTGTTGCAGGCGATGACCACCGCTTTCACCCCCTGGCTCAGCAGCCAGTGGAGAATCTCCCGGCTGTAGCGGGTCACCGTTTCGGGCGACTTGGGGCCATAGGGGACTCTCGCGGTGTCGCCGAAGTAGATGGTCGACTCCTGCGGCAGTCGATCGTAGATCGCGCGGGCGACGGTCAGGCCGCCGATGCCGGAGTCGAAGATGCCCACCGGTGCGGAATTCATCGAACTCGCACCGGCACGCTCACCGTGGCCGCACCGCCGCCCGGGAGTGCACGAAGGCGGAGGTCGCCCGGAAAATCGGCGAGGTGCGCCGACACGTAGGCCTCGAGCCCGGCGAACAGGTGATTGAAGGCGAGCAGCACCAGCCAGTCCTCGTGTTCCTGCCTTTTGTCGTTGGCACGCCCAGATCCGGTGCGCCGCAGGTAGGCGAGCTCATGGCGGGTCTTGATGCTCATCCCCAGCGTGACGCCTTCCCATGCCACGAATATACCGGCGGTGAGTTTGCGGTTCAGGCGCGACTGTCCCCAGCCCGGCAGGAGTAGCGAGCGCCAGAGGGCGTTGCCGGGACTCAGCGTGCGGGCGGCGGCGCTGTCAGGGAGTCCGGGCAGCGACGCGGGTGGCGGCGGAGGAGCCTCCGCGCGCTGCGCCTGCAGTGGAGCGGCAGCCAGCGTCAGGGCCAGCACGGGAACGAGGAGGCAGGTGGCGGGAGCGTGTGGGAATCGAACCCACCGAAGACGCCAGAGGCGCCTCCGTCGCGGTTTTGAAGACCGGCCAGACCACCAGGCCCGATCCGCCCCCACCGCTGTGTCAGCTGTGTCGAAG
>JACDDX010000272.1 GCA_013816685.1 Gemmatimonadales bacterium | reverse complement strand
CATCGATGCCGCGCCCCATCAAGGTCCGGCAGGCATGCGTGCCGACGAATCCGCCGGCTCCGGTCACGGCGACCGGGGAAGGCAGCCGTCGCGTCACACGAGCTTCCAGCCATGGCGCTGGAAGAAGGTCGTGGCTGAAGCGAGAAAGAGCCGGCGCTGCGCCCAGCCTTTCCGGGCGGCGCGCCCGCCCGTGTGTCGAATGCGGACTGACGGGACCCACGCGATATCGGCGATCCGGCCGAGGCGGAGACTCAGGTCGAAGTCTTCGAAATAGAGGAAGTAGTCGGGCGAGAAGCCGCCGACGGCGTCGAGCGCGGCTCGGCGGAGGAACATGAACGCGCCGCTCGCAATGGGCACGCCGGTAACGGCGCGATCCTCGGGAAGGTCGCGCATCTCGTAGCGCTCGAGCATTCCGCGGAAGGGACGGCGGAGCCAGCCCGGCGCAAAGCCGCGGAGCGCCAGCGTCAGGATGCTGGGGTAGCGCTTGCAGAGAAATTCGCGCTCGCCCGAGGCCCCGACCACGTGGGGCGCAACCAGTCCGACGTGGGGATGAGCGTGCAAGTATTGCAAGGCTTCGGTGACCGCCTCGGAGTCAAGCACCACGTCGGGGTTCAGCACGAGGTGGTGCGGCGCACTGCCCTGCTCCACCGCGCAGGCGTGGCCGCGTCCGTAGCCCACGTTCCCGTGTCCACGGAGCACCTCCAGCGCCAGCCAGTCGGCTTCGGGGGCGAGTCCCTCGAAGGCCTTGCGGTCCAGGCGCGCGGGATCGGGCGACCCGTTGTCCACCAGGCGAAGCGTAGCGCGGCGGAGCAGCCCTGCTTCACGGGCGCTCGCGAGCGCGGTTCGCAGCGACCGCACGGTCTCCTCGAGGGCAGCGACGTCCGAGTGGAACACCACGATCGATACGTCCACGTCCTCAGCGGCCATACACCACCAGGCGCTCGCCGCGCGGCATCCGTAGTCCCTGCAGGAACCAGCCGGCGCTCAACGCGCGACAGACTGCGTCCGAGTAGAGCCATCCAACCCGGTCCGTCGCTGCCGACCACCGCTCGAGCGCCCACACCACCGCTGGGTTGAGCACAGCGCGCAGAGCGACCTTCCGCAGTAGTCGTGCGCCGCGATCGGTCTCGCGAGCGATGGGGAGGAGGTCGGCGTAGGCGCTCTCCTCGAGGAACTGTGGGTCGTGACGAAGTAGCTCGGGGACACCATCACGTGCTGTCTCCTGCACCTTGGCTCGATACCAGTCAAGACCCACGGCATCGTAGTGCAGCGCCTCCGCCTCCGGCGCGTAGACGATGCGCACGCCGATGCGGCGGAGGGAGTTGGCGAACATGTGGTCCTCGCACCCGTAATAGCGGACCGCCTCGTCGAACATCCCCGCCGCCAAGGCATCTTCGCGCAGCACCGATGTGACGCCACCGAGGAGGAAGCGGGGGTGGAGGTCGTCCGCTCCGAGACGGGCAAGTTCGGCAGCGGTGCGACCGCCGAGGTAGCGGGATTGGAGGTACCTGGCGTAGTTACTCGAGCGGACGATGTCCTCTGGAAATCGAAGGTTGCCGACGACGGCCACGTGCTGCGGCTCCGCAGCACGGTGAACACGCAGGTGCGCTGCCAGATACCCGGGCTCAACCACGACGTCATCGTCGACGAGGAGCAACACGTGGCCTCGCGCCTCACGGATGCCGGTGTTTGCGGTCGTGCTTCTGCCGCGATTTACCTCGTGCCTAAGGTAGCGGATGCCGGGAATCTGCGGTCCGCTGGCGGTGACCACAGCTTCTACCCCGTGGGCAGGCGATGCGTCGTCCACTACGATCACCTCGAACTTCTGCGTCCCTCCAGCTTCGACCGCCAGCGCGGCGAGACAACGCTGCAACAGGAGCGGCCGGTTGTACGTCGGCACGATGACGCTCGCCTCCAGGGTCATTGTCCTTCTCGCGTCAGCGGGGTGTGTCCCACCAGAGTCTGTATCAACCGATCGAACTCCCGGTGCTGGCGCCGGCCGTCGAACTCGCGTCGGACCCGGTCGCGTCCACATCGCCCCAGGCGCTGGGCGAGTGCGCGGTCGCCCAGCAGGCGCAGCACCGCCTCGGCGACCGCCGCCGGCGAACGACCATCCACCAGCAATCCGGTCTCGCCGTCGATCACCGCCTCGGGCGCGCCGCCGGTCCGTCCCGCCACCACCGGCTTGCCGGCACGCGCCGCCTCCAGAAACACGATGCCGAACCCCTCCGCAGCGCCGTCCACCTCACGACCCGGCAGCACGAACAGCTCGCACCGCTCGAACAGCGCGTTTAATGCCGACCGCTCGATTACACCGGTGAACAGGACGCGGTCGGCAACGCCCAGCTCGCGTGCTCGCTCGATGAGCGCGGCCGGATCGCCCGGGCCAGCGATGACCAGCCGCGCTTCGGGCATCGCACGCACGATCGCGGGCAGCGCCTCGATGGCGGTGTCGAAGCCTTTGTGGCGCTCGTCCAGCCGCCCGGCCATGAGGATGACCCGCGCGGAGGAATCCAGCCCGGCCAGAGTGTCACCAAGCGATGCGCGCTCCGCGGTCGGGATGCTGGGGTAGATGAGCTGCAGGCGGGTGTCCGGAATGCCGTAGAGCTTGCTGGCGAGCAGGAGCGTGTTCCGCGAGTTGCAGACGACGGCCGCCGCGCCTGCGAGGACCCGGGCCTGCAGACGGCGCCTGAGGCCGAAGAGCAACCGGTCATCGTGAAGGAGCGCGAGCTCCTCACCATGGACCAGGACGACATAGGGAATGCGGAACAGCCGGCCCGCCAACAGTCCGCCGAGGCCGGCGAACAGCGGCTGCACGCAGACCAGCAGATTCGGACGGCGGGCGCGCGGACGAGCGCAGGCGAGTAACGGAGCGAGCACGACCTCGATGTGCTGCAGCGCGCTTCGCAGCTTGAGCGGCCCGCCCGCCGCTCCGCTGAATCGCAATACTC
>JACDDX010000271.1 GCA_013816685.1 Gemmatimonadales bacterium | reverse complement strand
GAGCACGCCCAGCCCCAGGGCCACGATCCCCAGGATCTTGGAGATCGTACCCACACCTTCGATGAGTACCACGTTTTCCCACGGCAGCACGAACACCACAGCCGCCAAGGCCATGAAGGCGAGGCTATCCACCGGCAGCTCCGCGAAGCAGGTCTAGGTATAGGTCCACCGCGGCAGACCGCGTGAACGACGCAACGGCCGCCGGATCGGCGGCAGGCCGGGGCTCCCGCAGGGTCTCGACAATGGCGGTCGCGAGCGCCTCCGGCTTCCCCACAGGTACCAGGCGACCGTACCGCCCGTCCTTGAGCACCTCCCGCGGCCCGCTCTCGCAGTCGGTACTTACGACCGGAGCCCCGCACGCGAGCGCCTGTATCAACGCGCCCGGCATGCCTTCCCATGCGGAGGACAACACGAAGACACCCGCGCGCGAAAAGTATGGGAACGGGTTTGTGACGAAACCCGGCAGTGACACGTCGTTGCCGACCCCGAGCGTCCGCGCCAGCGCCAGAAGGTCGCCACGCTCGGGACCTTCCCCCAGAATCATCAGCCGCGTGGGCCGATCGGCGCGCACCCTGGTGAAGGCCCGCAGGAGAGTTGGGAAATCTTTCTGCCGGCTGAGGCGACCGACGCCCAGCACCACAGGCGGTTCACCGGGCTGAAACCAGGGATGGTCCAGCGGCTCCGCCGCTCGACGCGCGAGGTCCGGGGTGACGACCGGATTGGGAAGCACCCGGATCCGGGACGGCGGAAGGCCAGTGAGCGTGCCCAGATCGTCGGCGACACCCTGCGAGACCGCGACGATCGCGTCGGCGCCTGGGAAATAGCGACGAACCAGCCACGGAATGAGCCGGCGACGGTCGCGACCCGCGCCTCTGGTGACCTGCGACAGCGTGTTCGCCTCACGGACTACGATCCGGGTGCCGGTGCCGGCGAGCCGACGAGCCCAGAGCGCGACCAGGCTTGCGTGGGTGAGAGTGACGAGAAGCGCGTCCGGACGCTGCCGTCGCAAATAGGCCGCCAGAGCCGGCAGGGCCGCGAGCACCCGCCGTGCCCCCAGGTCGGTCACGGGAACACGAGGATCCACTTCGCTCAACAGCGGTCCGACGGCCTGAGCGAGAACCAGATCAGTCGTAATGCCCCGCTCGGCAAAGCCGGCAGCCAGGTCCAACATGACCCGCTCCGCCCCCCCGCCGCGGAGCGAGGGTACGAACACGCCCACTCTCATCCAACGGGCAGCGACGCCGCAGACGAGCGCGGGTTGAGGGTCGCGTCGCTGAGGAAATCGCGGAGACGCGCCGCGGCGATATCGAGATGTTCACTGGTATCGAGCAGAAGGTACGGCAGACCGAGATCACGGCTGATTCGCTCGGTGAGCCCCTGGAGTGCCGGCGCCGCAGTCTTGAGGAGCGGGAGCGCACGCTCGTGGCTCATCCCGTCGAGCATGCTCCGTCCATCCTCGCGCGCTTGGACCCGACGCCACGCCAGCTCGGGCGGCAGGTCACAGAAGACCAGTATCGGCTGCACGGGGGACGAGCGGAGCAGGCTCCGAAGCACCGGCTCGACCCGGCGCATTCCACCGGGACCCAGACGATGCGCAGCCGACCATGCCTGCTGGACCGCTCCCTGGTCGAGCACCAGAAGCTCACAATCGGTCGTGGCGAGAGTCTCAAGATGGCCGCCCCACATGGCGAGCCGGCCAGCATGGATCACCGCGTCGGGGCCCGAGAGCAGAGCGGCCGCGAGGAGCCCTCCCGACGCTGCCGCTGCGGCGGGATGTCTCAGGAAAAAGCCGAAGGGTGCTGACCGCGCAGCGCGCGCTGTGCGAAGAAGCGCACGTCCCCCCGTGCGGCCCGTGCTATCGGCCGACGTGTCGAGGACTCGCGTGGCGAGCGTCGTCTTGCCTGCCCCCGGCAGCCCGACCAGCTCGACGATCACCGGCTCATTCAAGCCGCTATCCCCGCTCCGGGGCGGGTGCCGGGGCGAAGCGCTGGCTTACATATGCGCGAAACGTCTGCAGCAGCCATGTGCCGTTGGTGCCGAGGAACTGCTCCGGCCAGGCCTTGAGCAGGCAGAGTGAGACCAGCACGCTGGCGAGTCCGGCACCCAGGAGCCGCGCGAGTGGGGGGACACCCGCGTGACGCAACATCTCCACCAGCATCCACCCCGCCAGGCCCGACGCCGCAGCCAGCGCCGCAGCCGGAAGGTGGGCGCGCAGAAAGCGTCCCCAGCCGATCTCGCAGACCTGGAGGCTGAGATGCGCCATCATCACGAAGTTGATCCCAAGTGCCAGCGATACGGCCACCGCTACGCCCGTCACTCCGGCACGCTGGCCGATCAGAGCACCGCCGATGACCATGCCGGCGTAGAGCGCCTGGCGCCACGCGCGCCGGTAGACGGCCCCGGTCGCACGCGCGAGCGAGTCGCTCATCTTATAGCTGGTACGAAAGAGCATGCCGGCCCCGAGAACCTGAAAGGGCCCAACCACTGCCTCCCATTTGGGGCCGAGCACGACCCGGATGAGCTCCGGGGCCAGCACTACCAGAAACACGCTGGTTGGGAGCATGAGCAGGGCTATCAGGGAGACCCCGCGCACGTATGCGCTGCCGAGGCGGGCCTTGTCATCCTGGAGCCGCGAGAGCGAGGGGAACAGCACGTTGTCGAGCACATCGCCGAAGAGCACCGACGGAACCGCCATCAGCTGATACGCCCGACTGTACACGCCCAGCGCGCTGGCGCCGAGCCAGCGTCCGGTGACCAGGTTGTCCCCCTGGACCGCGAGGTAGTTGGCTACACGACCAATGGTGAAGCCACCGCCGAAGTAGGTCAGGTCGCGCACCGATTGGCGGTCGGGCCAGAGCGAGAACGACGGGGGGTGACCGATGAGAAGCAGCACTGTATTCACGCCGGTCTGCACCAGGTTGGCCCAGACGAGGGCCCACACGCCCCAGCCGGCGTAGGCGAGGCCGATGCCCACG
>JACDDX010000270.1 GCA_013816685.1 Gemmatimonadales bacterium | reverse complement strand
CGACGTCCGTTCCCAGCGATCGACCGCCTCGCGCTCGTAGGTCGGTGGGAGCACGCCGGACATGAGTAGACTCGCGACCAGTTGCTTTCCGAAACCGGACCCGCCCGACCCGAGTGAATCCGCCAGTAGGCGCGCCTCCCGAAGCCGGCCCATCCCCGCCACCGTTGACGTCCGCCCGGTCCCGCTGAGTTGCCTCCCGATGCTGGCGGGTGCAGCACGTTCCAGTGTTGCCGCGAACGTCATGACCGAGTCCGACGTCGCTGTGGGTGATCGGATCGCGGCGGCCAGTACGCTCCAGAGCAGCCGCGGCGGTCGATAGAGAATCCGGGCGAGGCTATCGGTGATCCCCTGGCCCCAGACCACTTCTCCCCCGGCACGCGCGAGCTCCGCGAGATCCGCCGAGGCCCGTGTTCCAAGGAGCCCAACGTAGCGCTCGAATGCGGGGTGGTCGCGGTTCGCGAGTGCGAGCTCGATCGGATGCACCAGCGCCGGTGTCAGGGTGGAATCGAGCCGTAGCACACGATTGAACGCCGCATTCACGCTGTCGGGCGTCGGGGCGGTGACGGGCCAGCTGTGGAACAGCGCCTCACCCAGCAGATACCATCCTTGCGCGTCCTCGGGATGATCGGCGGTGTAGCGACGCAGCGAGTCGATGGCGGCGGGGTTGCCGGCGCTGAACAGCTGGAAGCCGTTCATGAGCTGGCGATCGCGCGGGGGCAGCCGGGAGGCGTGTCGAAAGCCGGCCTCGCTGGCGGCGCGATAGCCGGGTGCGCCGAGTCCGCCGAGCCAGCCGTAGGCGGTGGCCAGTCGGAAGCTGGCCAGCGCGAAGGTGGAGTCGAGCTCCGTCGCGCGGCCATAGGCGACGATCGCCGAATCCCAGTCGCCGCGACGGTAGAACTGCTCGCCGCGGAGAAACGCCCGGATCGCGTCGAGTGAGCTGCTGGTGATCGAGCTGACCTGAAGGCTTGGCACCGGCTCGCGCGAGCGCCAGATGTCCCGGAGGACGGCAACGCTCAGTCGATCCACCAGCGGGAGCACGCTGTCGGCCGGCCCGTCGACCCGGGCTCGCGCGAGCTCGTCGCCCCGGACCGAATGCAGTTCCGCGCTGATCCGGACGGCACCGCCGGCGGCGACGACGCTGCCCATCAGCACCGAGCCGGCGCCGACGTCCCGCGCCACCGCAAGCGCCGCATCGAGACCTGCCGGGTCTTTGCCGGCGTGCGCGCGCCAGCGCGCGAGCACGGTGCGGGGATCTACGGTCCGGATGCCGCCCACCGCGTTCAGATTGGTCGAGAGAAGATCCACCATTCCCTCACCCATCAGCTCGAGCCCCTGTCCCGCCGAGGTGAACGGCACCACCGCCATGGTTTCGGCGCCGCGTGCGACCGCGCTGCCCGATGCACGCCGCCCGAGCAGGAAGGCCGCGAGCCCGACGACGAGGGTCAGCCCCGCGAAGATCAGCCACGCGGCGCGGCGCGGACCTCCGCCCATCGAGGCGCTGGGCGCGGACGCCTGGGCCGCATCTGCGAAGGCGACCACGTCGGGGTAGCGCTCGGCGGGATCTCGCGCGAGGCCGCGTGCCACCACTCGGCCCAGCTCGACTGGCAGCTCCGGGCGATCGCGACGGGGATCGGGACGCGGTCCGGTGATGCTCGCCGTCATGATGGCCTGCGGTGTCGGGCCGGTGAACGCGGGCTCGCCGCTGAGCATCTCGAACAGCACCGCGGCGAGCGCATACTGATCGGTCCGCGCATCGACGTCGTCACCCGACAGCGCCTGCTCGGGACTCATGTACTCGGGCGTGCCGACGCGGAAGCCGATCTGGGTCAGGCGACCGCGCGACCCGGCACCCGCGCCGCTCTCGATGGCGCGTGCGATGCCGAAGTCGGCCACAAGCGCCACACCGCCCGACAGCAGGATGTTCTCGGGCTTGATGTCGCGGTGCACGACGCCGTGGCTGTGCGCGTAGCCGAGCGCGCCGGCGACCTCGCGGGTGATCCGGAGCGCGTCCGCGACCTCCAGGCGGCCGTCCCGGCGCAGTCGGTCCCGCAACGACTCGCCCTCGATGAAGGGCATGACGAACCACGGCGCCGAGCCGTCGAGAGCTGAGCCATCGGGAACGGCCCCGGAATCGTAGACCGGCACGATGTGAGGATGCTGGAGCCCGGCGGCCACTTCGATTTCGCGGAGGAATCGCTCGCCGCCGAGCGGGATGCCGAGGTCGGGGCGCAGCACCTTGATGGCGACCTGACGCCGGTGGCGGAGGTCGCGGGCGAGGTAGACCCGCGCCATGCCGCCGGCGCCGATCTCCTGCTCGAGCGCATAGCGGTCGCGCAGCGCCGCGCGCAGGGAGTCGACACCGCTCGATGTATGATCCGGAGAATCGCTCATGCGCAGGCGTGAATCTACCTGCTGACGTAGGTCTCGAAGAACCCTGAGCCCGAGTCCGCAACGCCCTCGCCAGCCACCGTACCAGACAGGGTGAAGCGTCCCCGCATCTGGAGGAAGAATCGCCGGAAGCCGGCGGCGCCCATCGCGCTCGCGAGAGCATGATGGACGGTCACGTCGAGCCGCACGGTGTCGGCGTCCCGGGTCGCGACCATGCGGAAAGCCCGGGGGGCCGCGACTCCGGCGGCACCCTCGCTTCGCTGCCTTCCCTGATACTCGATGTGCCCGAAGCGGAGCACCTGCCGGACACCGAGCGAATCGGTGAGAGCCAGAAAGAAGGGCGAGGCACGCGCCGTCGAGTCGTACACTCCGCCGTACAGAAACGCGAGTCGAGGGCCCGAGGCGGCGCCCCACTCCCAGGTCACGTCGCGCCAGACGCCCCAGTTGTGGTCGTGGTAGGCACGCGCGCCATCGAGCCGCCGGCACCGGCCGCCGGTGCAGATCGTCCCGCTCGCGGTCGCCACGAGACCGGGCACGACGTAGCCCGAGAGCAGCGCCTCTTCGCGCAGCTCGACCGGCGGGAAGTACCGG
>JACDDX010000269.1 GCA_013816685.1 Gemmatimonadales bacterium | reverse complement strand
GTGCGGGAGATCATGAAAGCGGCCGACCGCGCCGCGGTGGTCACCCGCCAGCTCCTGGCCTTCAGCCGTCGCGCCTTCCATCGACCACAGGTCATCAAGCTCGACGCCGCCGTGCGCGCCGCCGAGCCGGTGATTCGCCGGCTCCTGGGCGAAGGCCGGCGACTCGTCCTGGTGGCGGACACCGCACCCCGCGTGTGGGTCGATCCCGGGCAGCTCGAGCAGGTGGTCATCAATCTTGCCCTGAACGCACGCGACGCGATGCCGACCGGCGGCACCCTCACCATCACCACGCGGGAGACCGATCTGCCGAGCGGCATCGCTGCGGCTGACGGCGCCGCCATCCCCCCCGGCCGGTACGCCACCCTCCTCGTACGCGATACCGGCGCCGGCATGGACGCCGCAACGCAGGCGCGAATCTTCGAGCCGTTCTTCACCACCAAGCCCTTGGGCCAGGGTACCGGACTCGGCCTCGCCGCCGCCCATGGCATCTTGACGCAGAGCAGAGGCTACATCGCTGTGGCGAGCGCGCTGGGGCAGGGCACGACGTTCACGGTGTTCCTGCCGGTCGAGCACGTGGGGGACACTGTCGAGCCGGGCGCAGAGCCGCCCCGCATGGGCACGGACGTAGCGCAAGCCGGCGCGACCGTGCTCGTGGTCGATGACGAGCCGGCCGTACGCGCGATCGCCGCCCGCAGTCTGGAGCACGCCGGCTTCCATGTCCTCCAGGCGCCTGATGGCACCGATGCGCTCGAGCTGGTCAACCGGCACGGACCGCCGCATCTCGTGCTCACCGACTTGATGATGCCGGGGATTGGCGGTGCCGAGTTGGCGCGGCGCCTGAGAGAACGCTGGCCCGCGCTCCCGATCCTCTTCATGTCCGGCTACTCGGCGGAGGAGCTCCGCCGGCAGGAGGGGATCGGCCCCAAGGGAGAGCTAATCCAGAAACCATTCATGCCCGGCGGGCTGGTGGAGAGTGTGGCCGCTGCGCTCTCGCGGGCAGCGGAGGAGACCCCGCCGTGATCCCCTCCGGCTGTCGCTGTTGCGCTTTCTCGCGCATACCCTCTTCTGGATTCCGGCGCTCCGCCGCCTCGCCGACGACGTTGCCGACGAGGCGGAGATCCAGGCCGACGACCGAGCAGCGCGCGGACAACCGCTGGTGCTCGCGATCGCCATCCTCGCGCTGGCGCAGCGTCACTCCACGCGACGGGTCGAGCAGGTGGAGGCGCCGGCGGCGGGATTCTGCCACGCCCATCTGCTCGACCGCCGGATTCGGCGCCTCGCGGGTGAGCCGGTGCCGGCCCGTACCCATCTCACCCGCCGATCCGTTGTCGGAGCGTTTGCCGCGATCTCACTGGTGTGGACCTCCGGGGTGCTGATGGCGCATCCACTGCCCTTCACGCTCGCCTCGCCCCACCATCCGCACTGCGAGCACCGGGGCCAGTCGGCCATTCGCCACCTGTTCTGCCTGGGTCTGCCGTTCTCTCAGCGGCGGCGACGGACCATGGCGGCAAGCGGGGAGACGATTGGCCGCTCCGCGACATGCAGGGCGATCGCACCGACCCGCCGATCGCGATATTACGAACATCCTGGCGGAGCTTCGACTCGACGTGCCTGTGACGGAGCGCCTGCCGCCGCTCCAGCCAGACCAGTCCGGCGAACCACGCCACCGCGAGGCCCGTGGACAACCAGCGCGGAATACCCTGTTGTCGCCTCTTTGTCATGGTCGATCCATTCTCCGGAACATCGCCGGCGCAGCCCTCACCAGCAGTAAAGCCATGGGAGAGTCTCGCGCGCAACTCTCTTCATCGGGCGTCCCGTGGTCGGGCCCGCAGGTGGAGCGGGATCACCGTCTCACCCCAGTGGAGGTAGAGGAGCGCGCTGTCGGCGTCCACCATCGGAAAGTAGAACCCGAGCGTCTCCATGTGCGGTCCCTTGTCCGGCCTGACCGACAGTCTGAGCGCATCTTTCCCCACCGGATACGGCTCGTGAAACACCCTGGCCGCACGGCTCAGAATGATGGTCCACAGTCCCGGGCCGGGAGTCGCCCAGATGCTGTAGGTGCCCCTCGGCACCAGCTGATCCTCCAGCAACACGTCGCCGCCGAATTTGATGGTGGTCGCCGCGTCCGCCCCGGGATCCCATTCCTTGCCGTAGGGCACGATGCCCCCGAACAGGCGACGCCCGCGCGCCACCGGTCGCCGGTAATCGATCGTGACGAGGACCGGGCCAACCCGCTGTTCCAGGCGGGCCTGCTGGCTCTTTGGGATGGCCGCGTCGCCGCGCCCGCGACAGCCGGCAGCCGCCAAGGCGAGGATCAGCGCCGCCAGGCTCGGGAGGCATCGTCGCGTGACTCGCATACAAACTCCGCTCAAAGTCGTCTTCCAGCCCAGGCGAGCCGCACCGCGACGTTGCCCAGAAGGAGAAATCCCATTACCCAGAAACGTCGCAGCGCCCAGGCTGGGACCAGCAGGAACAGGGAGTAGAAGACGACGGTCTCTGCGACCGCCACTGTCGCCGGCGGCATGGTCGCGGTTGTGCGCTCCCCGGTTGCCTCGACTCCCTGACCGCGCCGCTCGAGAATGGCGGCGAGATACATCCACGATGCCGCGTTGACATACAGGGTGGCAAAGAGGAACAGCACGGAGGCGGTCCAGTGTTCGGTTGATCATCCACGCGGCGAAGGCCGGTCCCGTTCGTCCCCGAGCCGCGAGCCACGCGGCGCACAGGCCGGCCAGGAGGGCGAGCAGAGAAATCAGGTTCGGATGCAGCCACCGTCCGATCAGAGGCGCGATCGGAGCGCAGAGCCGATCCTTGAGCACTCGGAGCCAGTGATCAAACATCCCGGGTGGTGCCGGAGAGGATGGTGATTCAGTCACGCTCCAGACCGAGCGACAGCTCACCGCCGGTCTCCGGTATCGCTCCCACCAGATCGGCAGAGCCCGGTGCCCCGACCTCACGCTCGACCACCAGCTGGTCGACGATCTCGGG
>JACDDX010000009.1 GCA_013816685.1 Gemmatimonadales bacterium | reverse complement strand
GCGGGCGGAACGGCACCAGGGTCGCGGCCGCGGCACGCCGAGCCGGACCGGTGAGCTCGGGCGCGACAGCCGCGAGCAGGCGCGGAAGCAGGTCGCCCACGACCCAGACCAGTCCCACGGCCGGCACGAGACGCGCGAGCGCCACCGGCACCGACCACGCCCACCATGCGACCGCTCCGCCGGCGGCAGCACCCGCCAGCACCAGCAGCGCCAGATGGGCGATGTGGAGCTGCCGCGAGAGCGTGCCCGCGCCGGGATCGTCCTCGAGCTGTCCGCTCAACGCCTTGGGCAGATCGGCGTCCGATTCGGCGGCCAGGGCCAGCCAACCAGCCCAGAGCGTCAGCGCCGCCGTCAGCAGCGGTGCGATGAAGAGCTGAAGCATCGCGATCACGCGAGCATTCCCACGTAGCGCTCCTGCCGGCGCCACATCGGGGACCGGGTGCGTCCCGCATCGTCGGGATGGTCGTAGCCCAGTGCGTGCAGGGCGCCGTGAATCACCAGCCGGAGCAGCTCCTCCCGCAGCGGCAGGCCGCGCTGGCGAGCCTCGCGGGCGGCGATCCAGGGACACACATACACATCGCCGGCGGTGCGCCCGCAGGGATCGGTGAGCGCAAAGGCGAGGACGTCGGTCGGCCAGTCGTGGTCCTTGTGCGTTGCGTTGAGGCACCGCATCGTGTCGCGTCCGACGAAGGTGACCGACAGCACGACAGCGCGGCCCTCGCCGTCGAAGACCCGGGCCACGGCGGCGCGTACATCTGCATGTTGCAGTGCTCCCAGCCGACCCGACACGGTGATCTCGTACGGGCTCACCTCCGACACCGTCCCACCCTCAGTCATGCCGTACTGGCTCCAGCGCCGCCGGGATTGCGCCGCTGACGTGCGGATAGCCGATCCGCTTGTGGTAGGTCCCCGACATCACGCGCGCAAACTCGCGCTTGACCCGGTCCAGGTCCTGGAGCCGCAGCGGCGCATCGTCGAGCTGGCCGGAGGACACCTTCTGCTGCACGAGCTGCTCGATGGCGTCCCGCACCGCCTCGGGCGTCGGGCGGTCGAGCACGCGGATCACCGCTTCCGCCGAATCCGCCAGCATCGCCACGGCGGTCTCGGCCGACCGGGGCCGGGGACCCGGGTAGCGGAAGTCCGCCGGATCGACCCGCAGCCCGAGCCGCTTCGCCCGGCCGAGAAAGAAGGTGATTTCGGTGGTTCCATGGTGCTCGGGGATAAAGGCCTTGACGACGGGCGGAAGGCCGGCCGCGTCCGCCAGGGCGATCCCGTGCACGACGTGATTGCGGATGATCTTCGCCGACTCGATCGGGTTGAGGTCGTCGTGGGCATTGGCGGCCCCGCCCTGGTTTTCCATGAACAGCTTGGGATCGGCCAGCTTGCCCACGTCGTGGTAGTAGCAGCCGACCCGCGCCAGCAGGCCGTTGGCGCCGATGATGTTGCAGGCCGACTCGCAGAGGTTGGCCATCGCCAGGCTGTGGGCCCAGGTCCCCGGTGCCTCCAGCGCGAGCCGGCGGAGCAGTGGCCGTCCCAGATCGGACAGCTCGAGCAGCGTGAGGTCGGTCGTGATCCGGGTGCCCCACTCCGCCAGCGGCATGCAGATCATGGCGAACGACGCGCTGGCCAGCGCCATCAGCACGCCGAGGGTGATGCTGGCGACGGTGAGCTGGGGTGGCCAGCCCTGGCTCAGTGTCATTGCCACCGTGGCGAGGCTGGACGCACCGGCCACGAGACCGATGGCGATGTACAGATGCCGCCGGCGGCGGACGACGCGGATGCCGAGCGCGCCGGCCGCGCCGGCGGCGACGCCGAAGAAGAGGGTCGGCGTCTCCCGCAGCACCGGCTGCCCCGCCAGCAGGATCGCCAGCGTCACCGCGGCGAAGACGCCGGTCCGCCCGTCGTAGAGCAGCGTCACGAGGATCGCGGCAAAGGGGATCGGAATCAGCTCCGGCCGGCCCGGAAAGGCGGCGTTCACGCCCCCTGTCACCAGCACCACGACCGAGAA
Source organism: Gemmatimonadales bacterium (assembly GCA_013816685.1). GTDB lineage: Bacteria > Gemmatimonadota > Gemmatimonadetes > Gemmatimonadales > GWC2-71-9 > JACDDX01. The sequence goes on along the minus strand of JACDDX010000009.1, from coordinate 12,857 downwards.
CAGGAGGGCGAAGAAGACCAGCTGCCGAGGCTCGGCATACGCGCCGCTCCAGGAGAACTGAAGCAGCAGCCAGAAAATGCTGAGGGTGATGATGTTGTAGAGCAGCGCGCCGAGTCCGCTGCGGATGGCCACGCCACGGTCGCCGCGCTCACTGCGCTCTTCGCGCATGCCGGCAAGCTTGGCCCGGCTCTCGTCGGTGATCACCTGCCCCGGCCGGACGATCACCTCACCCGGCGCGACGGCGTACTTGACCGGATCCACGCTGGCTCGTAGCCGTTCGCGCCTTGACGTCGTCAGCGCGAGATCGGGCACGATGGTGGGCTGGTAGAAGGCGCCCACTAGGTGGCGGAGAGTGCGCTGGGCCACCGGCGCACGCAGGTTGAGTCCCGCCGCCTCGGCCTGCTGCATCAGGTCGGCAAAGGTCGTGATCGAGTCCCGCGGGACCGCCCGCTCGGTATCGCCGCGCCGCAGGGTGACCTCGCTGCTCGCCTCGCCGCGCATGACGCCCGCGTCGGCCACACCGCGCGACAACGCCTCGGCGAGAAAGTGGGTGACCGTCTCGCTCAGCTCGGCGCGGTGCGCCGGGTCGGCGAGAAACGCGGCCTGCTCGGCATCGAGACGCGCCGACAACACCGCCTCCGCGAGGCGCTCGGGGCCCTGGTCGGCCGCGCGCTCCAGCTCGGCGAAGAAACGGCGTGCCGAGGCGAGGGCCGAGTCGTAGGCGGTGGCGCTGAACCAGTAGGCCGGGTGGACGGTGAGCGCCCGCGACTCGCTCTCCCGGGCGATTTCGTCGGGCGACTTCCGGACCTCGTACGCAAACGGCGCCGTCACTCCGCGTCGCGCGATCTGCCCCACCTCGGGCAGGGCGGGACCGCCACCCATCGGAGGCGGGAACGCCACGTAGGTCGCCAGGGCAACCGCGAACAGCGGGGCCCAGCGCAGACCGTGATGGCGCACCCGACCGCTGAGCGACATCAGCCCGTGGCGTCCTCGGCGTAGGCCCGGATGATTTCCCGCACCAGCCGGTGGCGGACGACGTCAGTCTCGTGCAGATAGCAGAAGCCGATTCCCTCGACTCCAGGCAGGATCCGCTCGATCTGGATCAGCCCGGACTCCTCCCGCTTCGGAAGATCGATCTGGGTCTTGTCCCCGGTCACCACCGTCTGGCTGTTCACGCCCAGCCGGGTGAGAAACATCTTCATCTGCGCGCCGGTGGCGTTCTGGGCCTCGTCCAGAATGATGAACGCGTCCGCCAGGGTCCGGCCGCGCATGTAGGCCAGCGGCGCGATCTCGATCGTCCGGCTCTCGAGCGCACGCTGCACCCGATCGTGCGGCATCATGTCCTCCAGGGCGTCGTAGAGCGGGCGAAGGTAGGGATCCACCTTGGCCTGGAGGTCGCCGGGCAGGAACCCGAGCGACTCGCCCGCTTCCACCGCGGGCCGGGCGAGCACGATGCGCTTCACCCGCTTCCGGGCCAGTGCCTCCACCGCCTTGGCCACGGCCAGATAGGTCTTGCCGGTGCCGGCCGGCCCGATGCCGATCACGATGTCGTGACTCGCGATCGCCTGGAGGTATTCGCGCTGGCCCTGGGTCTTCGGCGCGATGGCGCGACGCAGACCCGGCAGCACGATGCGGCCGTCGGCCGAGGGTGGCGCCAGCTCCACGCTCGGTCCCTCGGACGCCAGCCGGTAGACATCGTCCGAGGTGACCGGCTCGCCCATGCGCGCGAGGTCGACCAGCCCCTGCACCACCGGTACCGCGCGTTCGAGCTGCTCCGCCGATCCCGACAGGGTGACCGTGTCGCCGCGGAGGGTCACCCGCACACCGAGGCTGCGCTGCAGTTCGAGGATGTTCGCGTCGTTCACACCAGCAAAGAGGAGCGGGTCGGCGCCCTCGGTGGAGATGCGTTGCTGCGTATCGTCAGCCATAGTGTGTCGATGTTCCGGGGCGCGTAGTGACGATGGAGACCCAAGCCTCAGTCGTCGCTCCGCACCGCGAGGTGGAGTGCCGTCAGATCAGCCGGATTGACCGGCGTGGGGGCCCCTTCGAACAGCGCGCGCGCCGCGGTCGTCTTGGGAAAGGCGATCACGTCGCGCAGCGAAGGTGCACCCGCGAGGAGCATGGCAATACGGTCGAAGCCCAGCGCAAAGCCGCCGTGCGGCGGTGCGCCAGCGGCGAGTCCATCGAGCAGGAAACCGAAGCGTCGGCGGATGTCGCGGTCCGGAATGCCGAGCAGTCCGAAAATATGGCGTTGGGTCTCGGGATCAGTGATTCGAATCGATCCGCTGCCCAGCTCGTTGCCGTTGTAGACCGCGTCATAATGGAGCGCCCGGCAACTGCCGGGGTCCGATGCCAGGCGACCGATGTCGTCCGGATGCGGCGCGGTGAAAGGATGGTGTGCCGGCAGATAGTCGCCCGACGCCGGGTCCTGCTCGAACAGCGGGAAATCCACGATCCAGCAGAAGGCGTGCGCGCGGCGCTGCGGCAGCGCGGCCAGCCGGATCAGCTCGCCGCGCAGCAGGTGCAATGCGGGCGATGTGACCGCGTCGGCGCCCACCACCGCGACCAGCAGATCGCCGGCCTGCCCACCGAGGGCGTCGAGCGACGTGGCGCCGACCGCTTTCACACCCTGACCTTCCCAGCCCTCGGCGGTGCGGCGCGCCCAGATCAATCCACCGGCCCTGGCGTCCCTCGCCAGCGCGGCCAGGCCGTCGAGCGCCTTGCGCGTCAGCGCGGCGCCGCCAGGCGTCACGATGCCTCGAAGCCGGCCGCCGGTCGCGACCTCCTCGTGCACGAACGGGGCGGAATCGGCGCCGACGAGCGGCGTGAGGTCGCGGATTTCCAGATCGTAGCGCAGATCGGGCTTGTCGATTCCGTACTTTTCCATCGCTTCCTGGAAGGCGAGCCGCGGGAACGGGTGCGGCACCCGCACGTCTGCGACGTGCCACAGATCCACCAGCACCCGCTCCACGACCAGCTGGACGTCTTCGGCCGAGACGAACGAGGCTTCGAGGTCGATCTGGGTGAACTCGGGTTGGCGGTCGGCGCGCAGGTCCTCGTCGCGGAAACAGCGCGCGAGCTGGAAGTACCGATCGTAGCCCGCGACCATGAGCAACTGCTTGTAGATCTGCGGAGACTGCGGCAGCGCGTAAAACTCGCCCCGGTGAATCCGGCTCGGCACCAGGTAGTCGCGCGCGCCTTCGGGTGTCGGCTTCGTGAGGATCGGCGTTTCGATCTCGAGGAACTCGAGGTCGGTCAGCGTCTGGCGGGCGCGTTGCAGGAGCCGATGACGCAGCACGAGGTTGGCCTGAAGCTCGGGCCGCCGGAGGTCGAGCACGCGGTGGCGCAGGCGCAGCTCCTCGGCGGGCAGCGCCTCGTTTTCCTTGCGGGCCACCGGGATCGGTGGTGTGTCCGCTGGGCCGGCGACCGTAAAGCCGGTGACGTGGACCTCGATTTCGCGCGTGGACATGGAGGTGTCGCGGGCACTCTCGGGACGGAGCGCCACCTCACCTTCGACGAGCACGACGGATTCCACGCCGACGCCGGCGGCCCGGCGCATCACCTCGAGCGACGTCCAGCGCGGATCGAAGGAGAGCTGGACCAGGCCGTCGCGGTCGCGCATGTCGATGAAGATCAGGCCGCCCAGATCCCGGCGGCGGTGCACCCACCCTCCCAGCCTGACGGTCTGACCCGCGTCGGAGCGCGACAGCGCGCCACAACGATGGGTGCGGAGCGAGGTGGCCGTCATGTCGCTGCGGACCGCGTCAATACACCTCCGCCGCAGCGAGGATTGGATCGAATCGTTGGCTTCCGGGAACCGCGTTTTCAAACGTAACCGGCGGTGAGAGGGTGAGCAATCTGGAATCGGGACCGGAAGTTACGAGGTCGAGACACCCGGACGGCGATTATCTTTCCCGGCCATGAGTGAGCCCGCCGTCGGCCCGCCGTCGAGCCTGCTCGATCTCCCGCCCGCCCGGGCTCGGGACCGCCTGCATGCGTGGGCGACCGGGCGGGGTCTGCCGGCGTACCGGGCCGGGCAGGTTGCGCGACGACTCTGGACCGCACCGGTGGCGAGCTGGGCCGATGCGACCGAGTTGCCGGCCGCGCTCCGGGCCGAGCTGGCTGATGTCTTCCCGCTGCCACGGCTCTGCGCCGACGTGGTGCAGCGGTCCGCGGATGGGACGGTCAAGTTTCTCTGGCGGCTGTCCGACGGGGAAGCGATCGAATCGGTGCTCATTCCCAGCGGCAACCGCCGCACGCTCTGCATCTCGTCCCAGGCAGGATGCGCGCTGCGCTGCTCGTTCTGCGCCACCGGGCGGATGGGCTTTCGGCGGAACCTGAGTGCATTCGAAATTGCGGGCCAGGTGCGGGAGACGGTGCTCCGGAATCCGTCCGACAAGCCGACGAACGTGGTGTTCATGGGGATGGGTGAGCCGCTCCTGAACTGGCCGGCGGTCGATACCGCCCTGAGCGTGTTGAACGCGCCCGACGGGTTCGGCATCGGCGCCCGTCACATCACGGTCTCGACGGTGGGGATCCTGCCGGGACTGGCCTCGTTTGCCGCACGTCCGGAGCAGTTCCGTCTCGCCATCTCGCTGCACGCCCCGACGTCGATGCAGCGGCTCGGTATCATGCCGATCGAGAAGAAGTATGCGCTCGACGCCGTGCTCGAGGCCGCCCGTGCCTTCCGGAAACGGGTCACGTTCGAGTACGTGATGATCGCGGGAGTCAACGATGCGCCGGCCGACGCGGACGCCCTCGCCCGCCTGGCGCGGCGGCTGGGCGCGCTGGTCAACATCCTGCCGCTGCATCCCGGCGGGGCGCCCGACCTCACTCCGACGTCGCCGCAGGCGATCGCCGCCTTCGCCGACCGGCTGCGGCATCAGGGCGTCGAGGCCACCGTGCGCCGGAGCCGCGGCCTCGATATCGACGCCGCCTGCGGGCAACTCCGGGTGGAGACCGAGCGCCGGCGCCGGCACGCGGCCCCGGCCGTTGGCATCTGAGAGCCGGACCTAGCCGGTCGCGCCGAACCCGGCGGCGATGCAATTGATGGACAGGAGCAGCGCCGACAGCAGCTCGTCCCGGCCCTTGTCCCCGCCGGAATTCCGAAAGCGCCGGATCAGCTCGATCTGCTGCAGGCTCACCTGGTTGAGCGTCGGGAGCCGGCGGTTGAGCCGGCGAAGGAAGCGAGGATAGCGCGAGGCCAGCGTCGTCCCGCCCGTGATCTTGAGGACCGCCTCCACGGTGCGCTGGTACTCCTGCTCCACCAGGCCGAACATTTCCTTCCGCAAGGCGTCGTCGGGAACCAGCGCGGCATACTCGCGCGCGATGTCCAGATCGACGTAGGTCAGGGTCTTTTCCACCTCGTCCATGACGAGGCGAAACAATCGCGACTCGGTGTACATGCGGTTGAGCAGCGCGCTGCCACGGCTGCCCCGCACCTGCAGGAAGGTGAGAATCCCGCTCCCGACACCGAACCAGCCCGGAACGAAGTGGCGGTTCTGGGACCAGGCGAACACCCAGGGGATGGCCCTCAGGTCCCCGAGCGTGCGGGCACCGAACCGGCGGGCGGGCCGGGACCCCAGGTTGAGCAGCGAGATCTCTTCCAGCGGACTGGCGGCGCCGAAGTAGGTCAGCATACCGGGGTGATCGATGAGCTGCCGGTAGTGCGCCTGCGCCGCGCCCGACATCGCCTCCATCGCCTCGTCGAATTCCGACGACGCCCTGAGGGCCTCCTCCCGCTCCGACTTGAGCGTATGCTCCAGAACGCTGGAGGCGAGCAACTCGATCTGGTACTGCGCGGTCCCGCGGTTGGCGTACTTGAACGAGACCACCTCACCCTGCTCCGTGATCCGCATCCGTCCGTGCACCGAGCCCGCCGGCTGCGCCGCGATCGCGCGCCCGGTCGGCGCGCCGCCCCGGCTCACCGACCCGCCGCGTCCGTGGAAGAAGGCGATCGGCGTCCCGCACTCCTCGCCCACCCGGGTGAGCTTGGTCTGCGCCTTCGACAGCTCCCAGTTGCTGGTGAGAAAGCCGCCGTCCTTGTTGGAGTCGGAGTAGCCGATCATTACTTCCTGCATCCCGCCCTGGGTGCGCACGCTTCGGCGCACCAGCGGCACGCCCAGCAGCTCGCGCATGATGGCGGGCGCGCGCTGGAGATCCTCGATGGTTTCGAACAGCGGGACGATCGGCAGGGTGCAGCTCTCGATGCCCTGGGTGTCGGCGAAGAGTCCGGCCGTCTTGGCGAGCAGATACGCGCCCAGCACGTCGCTGACGCTGCGCGTCATGCTGAGGATGAAGGTGCCGAACGCCTCCCGGTCGATTTCCCCCCGGAGCGTGCGCACCACCGCGAACATCCCGAGGGTTTCGGCGGCGTTGTCGGGCAGCGACGGCATCGGCTGGTCGGGCGCCATCGGCCGGGCCAGCTCCGCCTGTAGCCAGGCGCGCCATGCCGGTGATGCCGGATCGGGCGGATCGCCGGCATCCTCCCCCTGCCCCGCTTTCCAGAGGGCGCCGAGCGCGGCGTTGAGCTTGGTGGTGTTCTCCCGCACGTCGAGCCGCACGGTGCTGAAGCGGAACGACTCGACCTCCCGCCGGACTGGCCGGACCAGACTGCGGCTCAGCTCGCCCCGCCCGGAATCCTCCAGCGCCTCTTCCATCAGCTTGATGTCGGCGATCAGCGCGTCGGAGGTCAGGTAACCCGCGGGGTCGGCCCTGGTCTCGCCCGCTTCGGTCGCGACGATCATCACGTCGAGCCGGCGGGTCATGCAGGCGAGGTACTGGCGGAAGATTTCGCCGGGGTTCCGGACCTGGATCTCCGCCCCCGACCCACTCTCGGCGAGCTCCCGCTCCAGTGCCGCGAGGAAGCGCTCGTTGCCCGGCACCATGCGCTCGGTGATGCTGAGTGCCCGCACCAGATCGCCGAGCCGGCGGCGGTAGCGGCGGAGCGCGGTGAGCCGGTTCTCGATCAGCGTGCTGCGGGTGACGCCGTTGGTGACGAACGGATTGCCGTCGCGGTCGCCGCCGACCCAGCTCCCGAACTGGAAGAAGGGCGGCACGCGGAACGGCTCGCCGGGAAACGCGTCCGTGAGCGCACTCTCCAGCTTGTCGAGCAGGTCGGGGACCGCCTCGAAGAGCGTTTCGTTGAAGAAGTGCAGTCCCCAGAAGACTTCCTGCGGCACGGTCGGCTTCTGGAGCCGCAGCTCGCCGGTGAGCCAGAGGAGCTCGATCTCGGTACGGAGGCCGGCGACCAGCGCGGCGCGCTCGCGCGGGGTCCAGCGGGGGCTCTCCAGATCCACCAGGCGGCGGTAGATGCGGCGATGCTTCTCGAGCACGGTGACACGCTTGGCCTCGGTGGGGTGGGCAGTAATCACCGGACGAACGTGGAGCTGTTCGATCTGCGTCCGGGCCTGGGCTGGCGTCAGGCCCGCCGCCGCCGCCGACTTGAGCACCTCGGATAGCGTCCCCCGCATCTGGTCGTGGCCCCGCTCGGCCTCCACCTGCCGGCGTCGGCGCATGCCGGCGTTCTGCTCCGCGATGCTGAGCAACTGGAAATAGATGCCCTGCACCTGCAGGGCGCGGGCGAGCACGTCGGGCTGGAGGTTGGCCATCTCGCCGTCGCCCTGGAGCACGGGGACGATGTCGGGCTGGCGTTCGCGCACCAGATCGAGGAGCAGCCCCGCCATGAGGTCTACGACCTCGTTGGCGTAGGCCGCGGCGCTGGCAGCGATCGGGTCGGATGACCCGGGCAGCATGGCCGTCGGCGCGAATGGCGCCAGGGTCCGCTCCGTCATCAGCGGCTCAGGCAACCTTGTCGCGAAGCGGTTTGCCGGCGAAGAAGAGACGGAGATTCTCGAGTGCGCGCATGCCCATGGCCACGCGCGTCTCGGTGGTGGCGCTGCCGAGGTGCGGCAGGAGCACGACCTGCTCCATGGTCTTGAGGGCCTCGGTCACCTGCGGCTCCTTCTCGAACACGTCCAGCCCGGCGCCGGCGATCTTCTTCGCCTTGAGCGCATCGACCAGTGCGGCCTCGTCCACCACGTCTCCGCGCGCCGTGTTGACCAGATACGCATGGGGTCGCATCTGCCCCAGCCGGTCGGCGTTCATCAGATGCCGGGTCTCGGTCGTCGCGGGACAGTGCAGCGAGACGAAGTCCGATTCGCCCAGCATGGCCTCGAGCGAGTCGCGCGATTCGGCGCCCAGGGCCTTGGACACGTCCGGCGGCGGCGGAAACGGGTCGTGGTAGAGAATCTTCATGCCGAAGCCGCCGTGCGCCCGCTGCGCCACCGCACGCGCGATGCGGCCGAAGCCGACGAGACCGAGCGTCTTGCCGCTGACCTGGGTGCCGAGCATGTGCGTCGGCCGCCAGCCGGTCCACTGGCCGGCGCGGAGGTGGCGCTCGCCCTCACCGGTCCGACGAGTGATCATGAGCAGCAGCGTCATGGCGATGTCGGCCGTGGCGTCGGTGAGCACGTCGGGCGTATTGCTTACGGCGAGCCCGCGCTGCTTCGCTGCCTCGACATCGATGTGATTGAACCCGACGCCGAAATTGGCCAGCAGCCTGGCGCGCAGCGGATCGGCGTCGAGCACCTCGGCCGTGAGCTTGTCGGTCACCGTGCAGAGCACGGCGTCGGCGTTCGTCAGCGCATCCTTGAGCCCCTCGGCACCCAGCGGTGTGTCGTCGCGGTTGAGCTTCGCGTCGAAGTCGCGGCTGAGCTCGCTCTCGACGGCGTCGGGAAGCCGGCGCGTGACCACCACGGTCGGCTTCGCACTCACTGCACGACCGCCTTCCGCTTCGGCCGCTTCGTCGCCAGCGCGTCGCGCACGGTGGTGCCCAGCTCCGACGGGCTGGGCGCCACCGTCAGCCCGAGCGAGCGCATGATCTCCGCTTTTTCCGCGGCCGTGTCGCCGAAGGCCGAGATGATGGCGCCGGCATGGCCCATCCGGCGGCCCTTGGGTGCGGTGAGTCCCGCGACGTAGCCGATCACCGGCTTCGTCATGTACTCCTGCGCCCACTGTGCCGCCTCGGCCTCCTGGGGACCGCCGATCTCGCCGATCATCATCACCGCCTCAGTCTCGGGATCGTTCTCGAAGAGCTTGAGAATGTCCACGAAAGCGCTGCCGTTGATCGGGTCGCCGCCGATGCCGACACTGGTGGTGATGCCGATGCCGAGCTCCTTCATCTGCGCGGCCGCCTCGTAGCCCAGCGTGCCCGATCGGGTGACCAGACCGACGTTGCCGCGCATGTAGATATTGCCGGGCATGATGCCGAGCATCGAGCGGCCGGCGCTGATGAGTCCGGCGCAGTTGGGCCCGATCATCGTGGTGCGGCGCTCCTTGGGGAAGCGATAGAGATAGCGCTTCACCATCATCATGTCCTGCGCCGGGATCCCGTCGGTGATCGTGCAGACCAGCCGGACGCCCGCGTCGGCCGCTTCCATGATCGAATCGGCACAGAAAGCGGCGGGGACGAAGATGATGCTCGCCGTCGCGCCGGTCTCGCGGACCGCTTCCTTTACGGTGTTGAAGACCGGGCGATCGAGGTGCCGGATCCCGCCTTTGCCCGGCGTGACGCCGCCGACGACATTCGTCCCGTACGCGATCATCTCTTTGGCGTGGAAGGTCGCCTTGTCGCCGGTGAAGCCCTGAACCAGTACCGGCGTCTTCTCGTCGATGAGGATGCTCATGCCTGACCGTTCCCGGCAGAGGTTCGATTGACTCGTGAGCTCTTGAGCGCGGCGACGACGCGATCGGCCGCCTCGGCCAGCGTGTCGGCGCTGATGAGGGGGACACCGCTGTCCTGGAGAATCTTGCGGCCTTCTTCCACGTTGGTGCCGGCGAGGCGCACCACGAGCGGAATCTTGAGCTCGGTTTCCTTTGCCGCCTGCACCACACCCTGCGCAACCCAGTCGCAGCGGTTGATCCCGGCGAAGATGTTCACCAGCATCGCCTCGATCTTGGGATCGGAGAGCACCAGCTTGAAGGCCGCCGCCACCCGCTCGGGCGAAGCGCCGCCGCCGACGTCGAGAAAGTTGGCCGGCTCCCCGCCTGCATGCTTGATCATGTCCATCGTCGCCATGGCGAGGCCGGCGCCGTTGATGATGCAGCCGATGTTGCCGTCCAGCGCCACGTAGTTGAGCCCGAACTCCGCCGCCTGCGCCTCGCGCGGATCCTCCTCGGCGTAGTCGCGTAGCTCGCTGACGGTTGGCCGGCGGAAGAGCGCGTTGTCGTCGAAGGTCATCTTGCAGTCGAGCGCCAGCACCTGCCCGTCGGCGGTGACCACCAGCGGATTGATTTCCACCATCGTGGCGTCGAGGTCCCGGAAGGCCCGATAGGCGCCCATAAGCGTCGTCACCGCGCGGCTCACCTGCGTCGGCGTGAGCTTGAGGCCGAACGCGATCTCCCTAGCCTGGAAGGCGGTCATCCCGACCGCCGGCTCGATCACTTCGCGCAGCAGCGACTCGGGCCGCGCCTTGGCGATCTCTTCGATCTCCATGCCGCCCTCGGGCGATGCCACGACCGCGATGCGCTCGTACTTCCGGTCGAGCACCAGTCCGAGGTAGATCTCGCGCTCGATCGGCACCGCCTGCTCGACGTAGAGCCGGTGCACCACCCGTCCTTCGGGCCCGGTCTGGTGGGTGACGAGCTTCTTGCCGAGCAGCGCCTTGGCGGCAGTGCGTACCTCGTCCTCGTTGCTGCAGAGCTTGATGCCGCCCGCCTTGCCGCGGGCGCCCGAATGGATCTGTGCCTTGACCGCCCAGCGCGCGCCGCCGATCTCGGACGCGCGGTAGACCGCCTGTTCCGGACTGTACGCGACACCGCCACGGGGGATGGCGACGCCGAAGCCGGCGAGCAGTTCCTTGGCCTGATATTCGTGAATGTCCACTGAATCTCCCTGGAAGTGCCCGCGCTACTTCGCGGAGATGGCTTCGGCCGTTCCGACGATGTTCTGCGCCATGCGGGCCGAGGCGGCGTCGATCATCCTGCCGTCCAGCTGTGCCGCGCCGCGGCCTTCGCGCGCCGCCTCGTCCAGCGCCGTCAGGATCCGACGGGCCCGCTCGACTTCGGCGGGCGGCGGCGTGAAGACCTCGTTGGCGAGGCCGACCTGCGAGGGATGGATCGCCCACTTGCCCTCGATGCCCAGCGCCGCGCCGCGGCGGGCCGCGAGCCGGAACCCGTCGGCATCCTTGAAATCGCCGAACGGCCCGTCGATGGCCCGGAGGCCGTAGGCGCGGCAGGCGACGATCATCCTCGAGAGCGCCGCGTGCCACTGGTCGCCGGGGTAATCGGGATTGAGGCCGCCGATGTTCGTGGTGCGGGCACGGCAGCTCGCGGCGTAGTCGGCGACGCCGAAGTGCATCGCTTCGAGCCGGGTCGAGCTCTGGGCGATGGCTTCGACGTTGGCCATGCCGAGCGCGGTCTCGATCAGCACGTCGATGCCGATGCGGTGCGGGATGCCCTTCGCAATCTCGATCTGGGTGAGCAGCGCGTCGGTGAGGTAGACATCGGCCGGCACGCCGACCTTGGGAATGAGGACGGTATCCAACCGGTGCCCGGCCTGCTCGATCACATCCACCACGTCGCGATAGAAATAGTGGGTGTCGATGCCGTTGAGACGAACGCAGATCGTCTTGCCGCGCCCGCGCCAGTCCAGCTCCAGCAGCGTCTGGATAACGTTGCGACGGGCCTGCTCCTTGTCTCCCGGCGCGACGGCGTCTTCCAGGTCGAGAAAGACGACGTCGGCTTCGCTCTCGAGCGCCTTGGCGAACATCGCGGGGTTGGACCCCGGAACTGCCAGCTCGCTCCGCTGGAGCCGGGCGCGTGCCGGCTCGTGGCGGGTGTGACTCATCGGGCGGCGCCGGCCATTTCCTTGTCCCGCGGCTGAGCGGCCTGCGGCTCAGGCGCGCGGGGTGGCAGCTCGCGCTTCTCCAGCGGCTTGGCCGTCGAGCGCCAGTATTCCTCCGCCGCACCGCCCCCGCTCCCGGGCGTGATCTGCATGCCGACGTCGCGCATCGCCATCTCGGCGCCCGAGATCGCGCCCAGCAGCATCAGCTCGTTGAGGTCGCCCAGGTGACCGATCCGGAAGAGGCGGCCCGCCATCCGCGCCAGCCCGGCGCCCAGCGCCAGGTCGTAGCGCCGGTAGGCGATGTCGATGATCTCGGCGGCATTGGTGCCGGCCGGTACCATGATGGCGCTGACGGTGTCGGAGTACCAGCGGGGCTCCTTGGCGCAGAGCTGGAGCCCCCACGCCTTAATCGCGGCCCGAGTGCCTTCGGCGAGCCGGTGATGGCGCGCGAAGACATTCTCGAGTCCTTCCTCGAACAGCATCGCCATGGACTCGCGGAGGCCGTAGAGCAGCGGCAGCGACGGCGTGTAGGGGAAGTAGCCGGTCGCGTTCGCCTTCTTCATGTCGCCGAAATCGAAGAACACCCGCGGCAGCTTTGCCTTGTCATAGCAGGCCGCCGCCTTCTGACTGACTCCGACGATGCCGAGACCGGCGGGGAGCATGAGACCCTTCTGGGAGCCGGTGACGGCGAGGTCCACGCCCCAGTCGTCCATCCGGAAATCGAGGCTGCCGATCGAGCTCACGCCGTCCACCATGAAGAGCGCGGGATGCCTGGCGTCGTCGAGCGCCTTGCGCATGCCGGCAACGTCGCTGGTGACGCCGGTCGCGGTCTCGTTGTGGGTGAACAGGACGGCCTTGATCTCGTGGTTCTTGTCGGCGGCCAGCCTCTCGTGGTACCGCTCGACCGGCGCGCCTTCGCCCCACTCGGTCTCCAGCACGTCAACCGTGAGGCCGATTCGCTGGGCCATGTCGATCCAGAGGTGGCTGAACTGGCCGAACCGGGCGGCGAGGA
>JACDDX010000008.1 GCA_013816685.1 Gemmatimonadales bacterium | reverse complement strand
GTGTCATCCACGATCCCGGCCGCCCGCCCGTCGTGGCGTGGGCCAAGGAAGTCGGCGCGCTCTATGATGACGGCCGGCTGCGCGCGCAGCTCGCGCTCTTTCACACGGCGGTTGCCCGCGAGCGGATCCAGGACCCGGTGACGCGGGAGATCAGTGACGAAGGCAGGAGCGTCCGTCGCGGAGCCTCGGTCGATGCCGCCTACATGCTCACCGAGCGCCTGCGGCTCACCGCCGAAGGCACCGTCAACGATGCCAGAATCACCGAGTCCGGTGCCGGATCAGCTGGCAGCGTGGCGGGACCCGACGGGTCCCTTTCCAAGGGCCGCGATCTTCGCCCCAGCTTCCATGAAGAGCCGCTGCTGCCCGGGGCCCGAGTTCCTGGCGTCGCCCGCTACTTCGGGCGAGTCGGGGCGGAGTTTACGCTGACCCGGGCGGCCGGTGCACGGGCCATGATCCGCTTCACCGGGCCTTACACCCCGATCGGCGAGCCCTCGGTCCGCCCGCGCGCTGGACCTAGGCGCTACCATCCGGATTGGAACCGTCGGCGGCGCGCTGGACGTGGATCTGTTAAACCTGCTCGACGCCCGGTATCCCGAGCTGCGAGCCTCGGGGTTCGTGAATCCCGGCTCGCCCGGCGCGCTCCGCGCCGTCATCCGCTTCGGCCAAGCCGGATGAATCGGGGCCGAACTAACCATCTGCAGGAAGGACCATGGCTATGCGAGTCACACAAGTCTCGTTTGCCCTGGGGCTGCTGTGCGCGCCCCTGATGATCACCGCCTGCGATGATGACGAAGCCGCGTCGGAGCAGCACGGGACACCAGTGGACGCGCGGCCATTCGTGAACGGCACCGACGTCTCGGCCGGACTGGCGCTCGCGGCGGGGGAGACGGTACGTGCAGAGATGAAGTTCTACGATGGGCAGGGCGCCGAGATCACCGGGATCGAGGACGAGCATTTCGCGACGGTGACCGTTACGCCGGCTTCACTGGTCACCGTGGCCGATGTCTCGGGCAAGCGATTCCAGAAGGATCTCACCGCGTCCGCGGAGCAGGGCTCTGGCACGTTCCGCATCGGGTACGGCCACGACGAGGCGGCCGACGAGACCGAGTTCGGCCCCTTCGATGTGGTCGTAGCGGTGCCGGCGTTCGTGCCGATCGGAGTCGGCCGGTAGGAGCTGCGCGGAGTGTGGACGGACAGGGCGGGATTCGAACCCGCGATACGTGTTAGCGTATACACGCTTTCCAGGCGTGCGCCTTCAACCACTCGGCCACCTGTCCCGACTTTCGGCCACCCGGCCGGACAACAAAGGGGACGCGGTGGTCACGCGCCGCGTCCCGAAACCCGGGCCCAACTTAGCCGCCACGCGAGGGTCCGTCAACGCGACCGGCTCCCCGTTCGCCTTCTATGATGCGAGCTTCACGCGACGCTGTGCTCTGCCCGCCCGCCAGTACAGCACTCCACCCAGCAGCACGAATAGCGCGGCGCCACCGATCACCTTCAGCCGGAAGAGCCAGGGCTCCGGCGAGTCTCGCGGGGGCACGGTGGCGACGACCATCGCGATGAGCGTGAGCGCGAGCCCCGCCAGACCGATGGCCATGCCCGCCGCCCGCCCCGCGTACCACGCGCCATCGCGCGGCGCCGGCTCGCGGCGGCGTACCGTCACGAAGACGACGAAGAGATAGATGTACGGGATGAAGTACACCAGAAGCATTGTGTCCAGGATGACGAGGTACGCCCGCTCCACCGTCGTGCCCTTCCCGAGAACTGAGAGCAGCAGAAACACGGTCGCCAGCACCGCCTGGGTCAGGATGGCGACGTATGGGGTCTTCCATCTCGGATGCACACGGCCGAAGGCCGGTGGGAAATAGCGGTCGAGCCCGATCACGAACGCGACGCGCGCCGGCCCAGTGAGCCAGGCCCCGACGCCGCCGATGTTGCCGACGACGTACAGGGCGGCGGCGAGTGGTGCGAGCCAGACGGCGAGTGGACCCAGCCCCCGCGATCCGACCGCCACCGCCTGCAGAAAGCCGGACACGATGTTCACATCACCGGTCGGTACCAGCCACAGCACCGACCCGGTTCCAAGGATGTAGAGGAGTGCAATCAGCGGAGCGGCGATGATGATCGAGCGACGAACTGTGCGGCGCGGATCCCGGACTTCGCCGCCCATCACTGCGCAGAGCTCCAGCCCCGCGAACGCAAAGGCGATGGATGCCCAGAGGTTCAGCTCGGGCAGCGCGCTCAGATCGGGAACCAGCGCACGAATCGGCATCGGCGTCGCAGGTGGACCGGCAAGCGCCGCCCGGATGCCGAGCGCAACCAGAATCACACCGGGGAGGTAGCTGCCGACGGCCCCCAGATTCTGCAGCCAGCGGCCGGTGCGAAGCCCCACGATGTTGAGGCCGACGGCGAGCCAGAGGGCGCCCAGCGTCGCCGGGAGGACATAGGACCACCGGTCGGCGAGTCCGCTCTCACCGTGGCCGATCGCGTACGTGCCCACCACGGCCGTGGCCATCAGCAGGTTCGGGTAATACAGAATGTTGTTGACCCAGTAGCACCAGCCGCAGAGGAAGCCGTGTCCCTCGCCGAACAGGCGCTTGGTCCAGGCGTAGATCCCGCCTTCGTCCGGGTAGCGGGCGGCGAGGTCGCTGACGGCGTAACCCTGCGGCAGAAAGAAGAAGAGCCCGGCGAGGATCCAGAGCGAGAGCGAGCTCGGACCGGCCGCAGCCGCGGTGGCGAACCATCGGAGGCTCAGCACCGCGACGATGTTGAAGAGCACCAGATCCCGCAGGCCGAGGGCGCGGGGCAGCACCGGCGCGACGACGGGAACGTCGGAGACGCGGCTGGAAGCGGTCACCGTCGGTGAGCCTTTCGGAAGGTGGTGCTCGGGACGGCAATCGTCGCGATTCGCGGGCTGGACAGCCGCGGCCGGGTGAGGCTTCGCGAGCCCGGATCAGCCGATTGCGTCAGCGCCTCACTGGCCCGCAATCTGCATTGCCACCGCGAGACCGCGCTACCCGCTCCGCCCGGTACTCGACGGCAACCTTATCCGGCAGACCTCCATGGGCTCCCCACTGCTCGTCAGCGCGCTTCGCGACCAGTTGCACCGGGTACTCAAGTGGTACCAGGAAGCACCGTCGGCGTTCGGCTGGGGGATGGTCCTTCACCGTCGCAACGAGCGCGGCCGGCTCCGGTTCGGCGTCGTCACACCCGGCGGCGAGAGCCTCCTGCTGAGCGAGGCGCTGTTGCTGGACCTGGCGACCTCGACGTGCTGGCTTGACGGTGTGGTGCAGGTGCGCCTCGAGCCGCGGATCATGCGCGACAGCCTGGTCGATGCGCTCGCGGTTCAGTTCGATGAGGAGCTTCCCCGCGAACAGGTCGAGCCGTTCAAGGCGCTCGGCGGCATCATCACGCCTGGCTCGCTTCCCTCCGAGCTCTTCATTCTGACCACGAGCCGCCCCGGAGGATGGCCGCGCTGATCGGCCGGACGGCCTGAACTGCACGGGGGGGGGACCGCAATGCCTTGCGTCCCCGCCCCCCGTCTCACGTCCCGTGGTTCTACTTGAGAAACAGCAGGTCGCGATAGCTTGGCAGCGGCCATAGGTCGGCCGCGACGTTGCCCTCCAGCTCGTCCACTACCTCCCTGAGCGCCTGCATCGCCGGCTTGAGCTCGCCGGTGATCTGAACCGCATGCTCGTGCGGATCCGCGGCCTGATGTTCGGCCGCGGTCTCCACGCTCGTAGTGCAGCGGCGAAGCCGACTGACCAGATCGACGAATTCCCGGAGGGCCGCCGATCCGTCCTCACTCTCGATGCCGGCGGCCTTGGTCGCCGACACCGCCTCGGCCACCATGCGCTGATGCTTGAGCGCCGCCGGCAGGATCTGTCCCCGTGCGATCGACGTCATGGTCTCCGCCTCGATGCCGAGCTGCTTGACGTATTTCTCCACGGCGATGTGGGTCCGGGAGTCGAGCTCGGTCTTGCTCAGCACCGCGTACTTCTTGAAAAGATCGACGTTCTTCTTCGCCTTGAGCACCGCAAAGGCCGACACCGAATCGCGGAGGTTCGGCATGCCGCGGCGATCCGCTTCCGTGTGCCACTCCTCGGAATAGTTGTCGCCGTCGAAGATGACGCGCTTGTGATCCTTGATGACGCGCTTGAGCACGCCAAGCACCGCGCTCTGCAGCTTGACGGGGTTGGGCTTCGCACCCTGTGTCCGCTCGATCTCGGTGGCGACGAAGTCCAGCGACTCCGCCACAATGGTGTTCAGTACCGTGTTGGGCCAGGCGATGCTCGCGCTGGAGCCGACGGCGCGAAACTCGAATTTGTTGCCGGTGAACGCGAACGGTGACGTGCGGTTCCGGTCGCCCGAGTGCCGCGGCAGCTGCGGCAGCGTCCGCGCGCCCAGATCGAGCGTCCCGCCCCGGAGCGTCCGCTTGGGCAGCCCCTGCTCCACCTGCTCCAGAATATCCGAGAGCATGCTGCCGAGGAAGATCGAGATGATCGCCGGCGGGGCTTCGTTGGCACCGAGACGATGGTCGTTGGCCGCCGACGCGATCGAGGCGCGGAGCAGGTCGGCGTGGAGATCCACCGCCCGGATTACCGCTGTGAGGAAGACCAGGAACTGGAGATTGGTGTGGGTGTCGTCCTGCGGATCCAGCAGGTTGACGCCGGTGTCGGTGGACATCGACCAGTTGTTGTGCTTGCCCGATCCGTTCACCCCTGCGAACGGCTTCTCGTGCAGAATCGCCTGGAGTCCGTACCGGGGCGCCACGCGCTTGAGCGTCTCCATCATCACCATCTGATGGTCGCTGGCGATGTGACTCGGCTCGAACAGCGGCGCGATCTCGTACTGGCCGGGGGCCACCTCGTTGTGCCGGGTCTTGACCGGCACGCCAAGCCGGTAGAGCTCGCGCTCGCTCTCCGCCATGAAGGCGAGCACGCGGGGCGGGATGGTGCCGAAGTAGTGGTCTTCGAGCTGCTGGCCCTTGGGCGGCTTGGCGCCGAAGAGGGTGCGCTCGCTGGTGAGCAGGTCGGGGCGCTTGTAGTACAGATCGCGATCCACGAGGAAGTATTCCTGCTCCGGCCCCACCGTCGTGAACACCCGCCCGACACCCGTGTCGGTGCCGAACAGCTTGAGGATCCGCATGGCCTGCTTGGAGAGGGCCTCCACGGAGCGCAGCAGCGGAATCTTGGTGTCCAGCGCCTCACCGGTCCAGGAGACGAAGGCCGTCGGGATGACGAGCGTGACGTTGTTGTCGCCGCGGACGAGGAAGGCCGGGCTGGTCGCGTCCCAGGCGGTGTAGCCACGAGCCTCGAAGGTGGCGCGGAGACCACCGGAGGGGAAGCTGGAGGCGTCGGGCTCGCCCTGCACCAGGTCGGCGCCGGAGAAGTTGAACACTACCCCGCCCGCGCCGTCTGGAGTCGCCAGCGAGTCGTGCTTCTCGGCGGTGAGGCCGGTGAGCGGCTGGAACCAGTGCGTATAGTGGCTGGCCCCGTTCTCGATCGCCCAGTCCTTCATGGTGGCGGCGACCACGTCGGCGACCGCCGGATCCAGCGGCTCGCCCTGGTCGATGGTCCGCTGCAGGCTCCGGAAGACATCCTTGGGAAGCCGCTTGCGCATGACGCTGCGGGAGAAGACGTCGATGCCGAAGATGTTGTCAATCCGTTCGCCGTCGTCTCGGGCCCCATTGGTGGGGCGTACGGTGGTGTTCACTTGAGCAGGTGCCTCGCTCTCGCTGGTGGAAAGGTGACGGTCCGGGAAGGGCCCGGACGTGCCGACCGCGCCGAAACGGTCGAGACATGCAAGCGCGCCGCTCCCGGGGGGCGGCCGCGAGAGACCGCCCTCCGGGCGAGCGACAACGCGGGAACAGCTACCGCGTCGCGCTCGCCGGCTCGAGCGCGTTCTCGAGCTGGCTGTACTCTGTGTCGGGAAGGTCCGCGAAGACCGGGTTGGACAGATACCGCTCGCCGAAGTCGCAGACGACCGAGACGATCAGCGCGCCGGCGTTCTCCCGCCGCGCCGCGACCTGCAGCGCCGCCCAGGTGATGGACCCGCTGGAGATGCCGGCGAAGATGGCCTCCTCGCGCGCGAGGCGCCGCGCGGTGGCGATCGCGTCGTCATTACTGACTCGGATCACTTCATTGTAGATGGAGGTGTCCAGGTTGCCGGGCACGAAGCCCGCGCCGATGCCCTGCTGCTTGTGCGGCGCAGGCTGGCCGCCGGAGAGGACCGCGCTCTCCGCGGGCTCGACGGCCACGATCCTGATAGCCGGGTTGCGCTCGCGGAGATAGCGCCCGGCCCCGGTGATCGTTCCACCGGTGCCGACACCGGCCACGAAGATGTCCACCTTGCCGTCGGTGTCGGTCCAGATTTCAGGACCGGTAGTCTTGTAATGGACGGCCGGGTTGGCCGGATTGTCGAACTGGCCCGGCATCCAGGCGCGGTCGCCCAATTGCTGCTGAATCTCCTCCGCCCTCGCGATGGCGCCCTTCATTCCCTTCGGCCCCTCGGTGAGCACCACCTTGCAGCCGAGGGCCCGGAGCAGGTTCCGGCGCTCGACCGTGGTTGAATCTGGCATGGTGAAGATGCAGCGGTAGCCGAGCGCGACCGCCACGTACGCCAGCCCGATGCCGGTGTTGCCGCTGGTCGGTTCGACGAGGATCATGCCGGGCTGGAGCCGGCCGCTGTCGAGGGCGTCCTGCACCATGGCCGCGCCGATCCGGTCCTTCACCGAATTGTACGGGTTGAACCCCTCATGCTTGATGACGACCGTCGCCGGAAGACCGGCGCCGAGCCGGTTGAGTCGCACCAGCGGCGTGTTGCCTACGGTGGCGGTGATGTCGGGGTAGATCCTGCCGTGCGGCATGGCGTCCTCGTCGGCACTCTGGGGTCCATCGTGTTCTCGCAACAATAACACACTGCGCCCCACGGTCCAGCGACCGGGCGCTACACCGGGGTTACCGGCCGCCCGCAATGCTTGCAGACGCGGGCCTTCACCAGGATGGGCTCGGCGCACCAGGGGCAGTCGCGCTCGACACGGTCGCCGCGCACTCCGGGTGCCGAGGTCGTCGCAAACACGTCACGCCCCGCGGGAGGCGCCGCGGGCCGGCGATTGTCGCCGGCAACGATCTGAGTCTGGACCTGGCGGCGAAGCTCCAGCGGAGCCGAGATCATGGGAAAGGTCTCGCGGGTGCCTCCGGTTCCGATTACGGTGACCGTCCCGTAGCCGAGCATCCGGCCGGTGAGATCCTGATGCACCTCGACCGCCTCCACCTTCGAGAGCAGCGTTTCCAGCGAGCGGCGCCGCAAGAGGCCGACCTTGGCCAGCACACGCTTGTCGGTGACCGCGAACTCCGTGGTCGCGTACCGGACTGCGGGGCCGATGAGGAGGATCAGGCCCATCGCTGCGATCGCCGCTCCAACGTACCAGTAGTCCTGAACGAAATATTGGAGCGCGCCCGCCGCCACGGCGCCGAGGACGAGGATAACGATCGGCGCGCCAAAGAGCAGCGGGTGCAGGCGTGCCCGGTAGACGATACGCTCGCCGGGAAGCAGGTGCTCATCCAGGTACCCCACGCCCGGCTACCTCGCCGACCGGTCGAGGAGCGTGCGAACCTCGCGCAGCAGCGTCTCGGGCGCGAGCGGCTTCTGCAGCACCGCCCGTCCCTCCTCGATCAGTCCGCGCTGGACGGCATGATCTCCGCCGAACCCGGACGTGAACAGGACCGGCAGGCCGGGCCAGCGCCGCTCAACCTCTCCTGCCAGCTCACGGCCGTCGACCTGGGGCATCTGCACGTCCGTCACGATGAGATCGGGACGCGCGGATCCGTCGAGCAACGCCATCGCGTCGCGTCCGTCCCCGGCCTCGAGGACGGCGTAGCCTTCCTCCTGAAGCACGCGCACGAGCGTGCGCCGGACCATCGGCTCGTCCTCGACGACGAGGACGCGTTCGCCGCTGCGTCGGGGCGTGGCCGACACCGCCACGGTGGACGCCGTCTCGCGCCCCTCATGTTCCGGCAGATCGATGTCGAACGTCGTGCCCTCGCCCGGCACGCTGCGGGCCGCGATGTAGCCGCCGCTCTGTTTCACGATGCCGTAGACCGTGGCGAGCCCCAGGCCGGTTCCGAGGCCCACGGTCTTGGTCGTGAAGAAGGGCTCGAAGGCGCGGGCAAGCGTGTCCCGATCCATCCCGGCTCCGGTATCGGAGACGGCCAGGCGCACGTACCCGCCAGGACGCAGCGCCTCCACACCACGCGCGCGTCGGTCGTCCTCGCGGAGCGTGACGGCCGAGGTGGCCAGCGTGAGGGTTCCCCCTGACGGCATCGCGTCGCGCGCGTTGAGCGCGAGGTTGAAGAGTACCTGCTCGATCTGACCCCGGTCGGCGCGGATTGCCGGCAGGCCGTGGGCCACCGCGAGCCGAAGCGACTGCGATGGCGACAGGGTACGCCGGAGCAGCGGGGCGACGTGCTCCAGGAGGGCGTTGAGATCGAGCACTTCGGGATGCAGCACCTGGCGGCGGCTGAAGGCGAGGAGCTGGCGGGTGATGTTCGCAGTGCGCTCGGCCGCTTCTTTGATGTACTCCACATCCTGCAGCACCGGCGCGGGCAGACCGGGCGTCCCGGCGATGAAGGCCGCGCAGCCCAGCACGACCGACATCTGATTGTTGGCCTCGTGCGCCACACCGCCTGCGAGCTGGCCGACGACCTCCATGCGGTCGACCCGACGAAGCTCGTGCTCGGTGCGCCTGTGGTCGCTGATGTCGCGCACGCCACCAAGCATCAGCGGGACGCCACCGCCCGGGTCGCGATAATGGGTACTGCGGCCCCAGATCCAGCGCTCACGCCCGTCGGCCCGCTCGATGCGGCACTCGAACTCCCAGTTCTCGCCGCTGCGCCTGGCCTGCTGGAAGCGCGCGTCCACATCGTCCCGGTCGTCGGGGTGGACCTGCTGCAGGAACCGCGCATAGGTCCAACCGGGACTCGGCGTCGCGTGGCCGAAGATCCGTTCGAACCGATCGGAGCAGCGCGCCGTGAGCGTCCCCAGATCGAGCTCCCAGACACCGAGCCGCGACGCGTCTACGGCGAACCGGGTCCGCGCCTCGTTGGCCCGCAGCGTCTGCTCGGCGAGCTTCCGCTCGGTAATGTCGCGCTGCGATCCCCACGCCCGGACCAGCCGGGCACCCTCGACCGTACCGACCAGGTTATTGAGAAAGTATCGCTCCTGTCCGGCCCGGTCGATTTCGTGCGACTCGGCGTCGGCGAGCCGGTAGCCGGACCGGATGAAGCGGCGGAGGTACGCGAGATTGTGCGGATCGGCAGCCGGAAGCAGGCTTCCCAGTCGCGCGCCGACGAGCTCGGCCGCGCGTTCGAAGCCGTACATCCGGGCCATGGCGTCGTTGCACTCGGCCAGATAGCCGTGGGCGTAGAAGCGCTCGAGCTGCGCCTCCTCGTCGAGCGCGATCGGGACCGCGTCGTCCATCTCGATCCGCCAGACCCCTTCCGCGCTCTGGTTGACGAACGCGCGGTAGCGCTCCTCGCTGTCGCGGAGCTGCCGCTCCGCCTCCTTGCGCGCCGTGATGTCCTTGGCGACTCCGATGAACCCGATGTCGCGCCCGTCGCGATCCCGCACGACGGTGGTCTTGATGTCCACCCACACCTGGCGGCCATCTTTTCTGCGACCGCTCCACTCGCCGACGTACTCCTGCCCCTGAGCGATGCGCGCCAGATCCATGGGCAGCGCCTCCGGGCCCGCTTCCGGGTAGAGCCGGGCAGGTGTGTCACCGACCATGTCGGCGGCGCTGAAGCCGAAGATGTCGGTCGCACCCTGGTTCCAGTACCGGACGACGCCGTCGAGTCCGGTATAGATGACGCTGTCGCGCACGGCGGCGAGGAGCTCGGCATGCAGCTCCTGCTGGTCGGGCGACGGCGCGGATCCCGGCTCGGTCTGCGGCAAGGGCAGAGTTCCGGCGGAAGGCGAGATACGGGGACGCTGCAACAGCGGACAGGGTGGGATTCGAACCCACGGTACCGTTACCGGCACACCGGTTTTCGAGACCGGCTCCTTCAGCCACTCGGACACCTGTCCTGGACCGGCACAACTGCGGTCAGGCGAGAAGATTATCCGGAGACTCTCGAGTTAGCCAGTCGGCGGCTCAGCAACTGCGCCCTGGCCCATGGTTGATGACACCCCGTCCCGCGGCGCTCCAGGCTCGCGGTCAACTGGGTGCCCCCGCTGGGCGAGACCGCACCCTGGCTCGAGCGGCTCCTGGCTGCCGACACGAGGGGATCAGCGATGCCAGACTGGCCCGCGCGAAGGCACGAAGCGGGGCACCCCCGGTGAAGGCGGCCGCGACCGCATACATCGCCGACAACGTGATGCGACGCTGGTCGGTGATCAGGTAGACCGGCTCCCATCGCATGGGCGCGAACTTCGACTTGAATCGTTCGAGGCCCCGGAAGTCGTAGAAGCGACGGCCAAACCTGCGCATGAGATAGAACAGCGACCGGAGCCACCAGGACGGCCCCGACTGCCTCGGGGGGTCGGCGCGCGGGCAAGGCGCGAGCGGCGAGAGGCCGAGCGTGACGTAGGCGGCACCGTCGTCAGCCACCGCGCGCACCGCCGCGTCTATCAGCGCCTCCATGGTACCGTTGGGCGCGTCCGGGTGTCGAATGAACTGCTCGACCAGCCAGCCCCGGCGCGCCGGCACAATCGAGGCGACGACGAAGCCGATGGTCCGGCCGGCGCGGTGCGCGACGAAGATGCGCCGATCGGTGAGCGTCGCGAGAGTGTCCGGCTCGACGAGAAAGTGGAGCGGGGAGAGGCCCCGTGTCGCCAGCCACGCCGTGAGACACTCGCGCAGCGAGGGATCGGAGGATGCGGCGGCGGGCGCCACTTCCGAGATCACAACGCCTTTCCGTGCGGCGCGGCGAATCTGGAAGCGAACCGTCGGCCGGGTGCCGGTCCGCTCGACCCAGCGTGCCGGATCCCAGGCTGGTTGCGCGCCGAGCAGCACGAACGAGTGGTCGGGGCTACCGGCGAGCGTCGCCTCCAGCCGGGCCTCGGCGCCGAAATAGCAGACCCGCTCCCGCGCGCGGTGTGCTTCCCGCTCGAATTCCTTCACCACCGCCGCCATCCGGCCCGCCGGACACACCGGCGCCCCCGCCACCACCCGGAAACCCCCGGCCCGCACGTAGCCGATCACCGCGTCCCCGGCGGACGCGAACCAGTGCTCGATGCCGGGATTGAGAATCTGGTAGGCGGTTGCGTTCCAGCCGTGGGCCAGCACCAGCGCACGTGCCCGGCCGTCGTTCGAGACGTGCGGGCGCGCCCCGCCGGTCACTCGCCCTCGGTTCCCACCCGGCCCACCGCCCGCCGGATGGTTCGATGCCTGTCGCCGCGAAGCCGCGGCGCAGGCGCGGCCAGCAGATCGCTGCGGGTCGCGATCCGGACCACAAGCCTCGGCCGGTCCCGCGAGACCAACGGCAACCGGCCCACATGCTCGGTGACCATCTGGTCGGCCGCGTCCCGCAACGTACTGTGCTCGAACACCGCGACCGGTCCGCGCCCGAGCAGGGTGTCCAGCGTGCGCTCCCGATGCATCGATGCGCCGTAGAGGTCACGCCGCGTGAGCCCGCCCTCGCGCTCCAGCGCCGGAAAGCCGTGCCCACCGGCTGCCGGATCGTCTCGAAGGCGAACACGATCGAGACGAGCAGTGCGTGGGTGGCCCCGGCAAAGATCGCCGCCATGCCGACGAGCCCCATCATGCGCGGATCGATGCCGATCGTCGGCAGCGCACCGCCCGCCGCTGCGCCCAGCCAGGCGCCGAGCCCGCCGCCGATGGTGAAGAGCGGCGCAAGGGTGCCGCCGGAGGTGCCGCTGCCGAGGTATCTCCTGGGAGTTCATGCCGGAGTGCCGTGGCCGGCGACTGTACGCTGGGTCGACGGTGGTCCCGCAGCCAGCACCTCGCGGGCCCGCTCCACCGCCTCGTGGGTCCCGGCGAGTGCGAGCACGTCGCCCGCGCGCAGGATCTCCCGGCCGACCGGCAGGACGACCGACTCGCCATCCCGGACGATGACGAGCACGCTCGCTTCAGTCTGATCGCGCAGGTCGAGCTCCGACAGCGAGCGGCCAACGGCGTACTCGCCTTTGGAGATCCTGACGGACACCGGCTCACCGAGTCCCGGGATGAAGTCGTAGATCTCGGTGAGGGTTCGCGGCTCGCCGTCGCCGTCAGCGACCGCGGCGACGCCACCGGGACGGCCAACCGCTCCATGGACGGTCGCCATCTCGCTGCCGACCGTCGCGCTGCCCGCCATCTGCCGCGCGAGCGCGGCCACGATGATCTCGGCGCCGGCGCGCGTGTGCCCCTGGAGATTGGTCGCGCCGCGCCAGAAGCGAACGCCGAATATCGCGAGCGCCACCACGACCAGCGCAATCCGGATCGGCGCCGGGAGGAGCGGCGCGCTCACCACCAGCAGCGGAATGCTGACCAGGATTACCATGACGAGCTGCCAGGTGACGAGAAAGGCGCGACGGGGCGCAGCCGCCAGATCGACCTTGCTGCGCGCGGTGGCGGGGAGCGCGCGGATCGCCAGCGCCTGACCCAGTCCGCCGTACACGCGAAGGAATCCGATCAGCAGCGGCGCGGCACAGAGCGCCGCGATCAGGAGGATGATGCCCGCCGCGAGCCGTATGTCGAAACCGGTCGTGCGCGCCAGTGAGGCCGCTCCGCCGTCGAATCCGAGGTAGACGCCGGCGACGAGCGCCGCAAGGAGCGCCGCGTCGAGCAGCAGCAGTCCGATGAGGCGACGCTCCCGCGAGCGAGTGGTGCGATCGCTCGACGAGCGGCGAAGGCGCTCCATCCACGAGCCGTACAATCCCACGACCGTCTGGATCGGGCGTGGAAGCTTCCGGTCAACGTACGAGGCCACCGGTCCCGCGCTGCGGATGAGCCACGGGGTAGTAAGCGTCGTGATCGCCGAGACGGCAACGGCGACGGGATAGAGAAAGTCGCGGGTGGCGCGGGTAGTGAGTCCGACGCCGGCGATGATGAACGAGAACTCGCCGATCTGGGCGAGACTCATCCCCGACTGGATGGCGGTCCGGGTGCCGGACCCGGCCAGGAACGCACCGGCGGTGACTGCGAGCACTTTGCCCACGATCACGAGCAGTGTGAATACCACCACCGCCAGCCAGTGCTCGGCCACCAGCCGGGGATCGATGAGCATCCCAACGGCGACGAAGAAGATGGCCGCGAAGATATCGCGGACCGGTTGCACCAGGTGCTCGACGATCTTCTCCTCGCCCGATTCGGCGACGAGCGAACCCGCGAGAAAGGCGCCCAGCGCCACCGAGTAGCCGAAGCTCAGCGCCAGATAGGATGCGGCGAAGGAGAGTCCGACCGCCGTTACCACGATCGTCTCGGCACGGTCGAGACGCACGACCAGCCGGATGAGTCTGGGCACCACCAGCAGCCCGACGACGAGCAGGCCCAGCAGGAAGGCGCCGAGCCGGCCGGCGGTGGACGCGAGCGCGCCGGCGGAGATGCCGCCGCCTTCCGACACGGCGGTCAGGATGGCGAGCAGAAAGATCGCGATCAGATCTTCGATGATGAGCACGCCGAAGACGATCTGGGTGAACCGCCCCGTGATCCCCTGTTCGGCGAATGCCTTGACGATGATCGTGGTGCTGGAGATGGCGATGACGGCGCCGGCGTACACGCTCTCGAGCGCGGTCCAGCCGAACGCACGTCCGGCCAGGTAGCCCAGCGCGACCATCATGCTGGTCTGCAGCACCGCGATGATGCCGGCCGACGCGCCGACCTGGAACAGCTTACGGAGGCTGAACTCCAGGCCGAGGGCGAACATCAGCAGGATGACGCCAAGTTCGGCGAGGGTGTGAACCATCCGCTCGTCGGCAACGAGCGGAACCGGCAGATGCGGACCGACGATCATGCCGGCGACCAGATAGCCGAAGACGACCGGTTGCCGCAGCCGCTGGAAGACGATCGTCGCGGCCGCGGCGACGCTCAGGACGAGCGCGAGGTTCCGGAGAAAATCGTGACTGTCGTGCACTCGGCCCTCTCCGGCCTCGCAAACTGCTGAGCCTGCCGCGCCTTGGCAACGACCGCGGCCGTGCCGAAGAACTCGTGAGTGACGCCGGTGAAGACCCGCCGCTCGACAGCGCCCCCATCGCGTTGGATCGCGGCCGCGAGTGCCTCCCCGTCGGAGAGCTGCGGGTCGATCTCCGCACAGACCCAGTTCCGCGGGCACCTGCACGTCGAGGCTGCCGGAGTGCCGGTACGTCAGCGCCGACCCTGGAAGAACCTCCGCAGCACTTCGCCGCATTCCTCGGCCATCAGACCGCTCAGGACCTCGGGCCGGTGGTTGAGTCGGGGATGCCGCAGCAAGTCGTACACCGAGCCCGCCATGCCGACGCGGGCGTCGTACGCGCCGAAGACCACGCGACCGACCCGCGCGAGCACCAGCGCGCCGGCGCATTGCGCGCAGGGTTCCAGCGTCACGTACATGGTGGCACCGAGGAGGCGGTCGGCGCCGGCACGCTCCAGTGCTCGGCGGAGGGCGAGCATCTCGGCGTGCGCCAGGGGGTCGCCGCGCTGGATCGTCTCGTTGTGCGCTTCGCCGAGCACGTCCCCGTCCGCGATCACCACCGCTCCGACCGGCACTTCGTCCCGCACGGCCGCCGCCCGCGCCAGGCGGAGGGCGGACTCCATCCCAACCAGGTCGCCGGGCGACGGCGTTCCCCTACGCACCGGCCAGCTCGGGCTCGGGTATCGGCTCCGCCGGCGCGGCGGTGGCGAATCGCAGCTGGTCACCATCGAGGCTTACGCGAATGGTGTCGCCCTCACCGAAGCGGCCCTCGAGCACCGCCAACGCAATGGGGTTCTGCAGCTCGCGCTGGATAAC
>JACDDX010000268.1 GCA_013816685.1 Gemmatimonadales bacterium | reverse complement strand
CTGCACGCTCTACGGCGAGTGCCAGGAGGCCTGTCCCAAGCTCATCAGCATCGACACCATCACGCGGATGAACCGCGACTTTCTCCGCGCCAGCCTGGCCAGCGGCAACGGCGCGGCGAGCGATCCGGAAGACTGACGCGCGCGCTTCTTCCACTCCTCTTCCTGACCCTGCTCACTGCCCGGGCCAGGGCCCAGCAGGGGCCCTCGGCCCGGTTGGGCGTGCGAGCGCCCGGGAAAGTGGCCACGCGTCCGCGGCCGCTTTGCCGATTCCTGGTCAGCGCGGCTTACCGGCAGGCCGGTCCGCCATCTGGAGGTCCAGGGATCGTATGCCCGGGTCCATTCCCCGGAGCACCGCGGCGGCGCCGGCACCGACCAGGACAAGCTGAGTGCATCGGCGCGGTGGTCGCGCCAGCGAGATCGCACGAGGCGGTATGCGCTGGCCGAATGGGCCCGGACCGCCGAGGCGGGCGGGGCGTTCGTCTTCCACTCGATTCTGGCTGAAGGTGCATGGTCGAGGGGCTCCGGCCGTCTCTATTACCGCTTCGAGCGCACCGAGCGTCCCGAGGAGGAGCGGACAACCGGGCGGTTCCGCTCGCTTCGGCCGCACCTGGAGAACACCATTCTTGGCGTGACGCGCTGGACGCTGAACACGCTCGGCAACGGGTGGCGAGTCTCGCCTCCCGGCGCCGCGATCTGGCTGGAGCCGTTCGCAGAGGCGACCATCGGGCGGGTGGGCGCCGGTGGCGGGGTGTTCGACGCGGCGGTGTTCTACGGCGGCCGCACGATCCGGTGCCTGTCGATCGGGCTGCGCGCGGGAGCCGGAATGTCCATGCATCGGATGGGACGCTACGGCGTCGCGCTCGGGAGCGACTCTGAGGAGCAGGCGCATGGCGGTCATTGAAGTGGCGGCTTCGACGGTGTGGCAATCGGTCAGGCGATCCGCGATGCTCGTCGCTGTCGCATGCGGCGGTGTCGCGTGCGGGCAGGACGGCGGCGCGGGCAACGAGCCACCTCCGGTCGGGATGATCGAGGTGCGAGGCGGCGGGGACAACGTGCCCGAACGGTTCAGCTCCGATCTGTGGATCCATGGCGACCACGCCTACACCGGCACTTGGGGCGGCTTCGCCCGGACCGGTGTGCAGGGTGACGTGGTCAAGATCTGGCGCCTGGACGCAACCGGCGCGCCCGTGCTGGCGGACTCGGTGAAGATCGCCGCCGTCGGGACGGTCAGCGATCTCCAGGTGAGCGAGGACGGGGCGCTGCTGGTGGTCAGCGCCGAGCGCGGGAGCGGGGGCGGCATGTACCTCTACGAGCTCACCGATGCGGAGCACCCCGTCCCGCTCGGCAGCGCGATCGTGGGGCAGGCCGGCATCCATACCGTCACGCTCGCCACAATCGCCGGGGTGCGCTACGCCTTTGCCGCACGGAACCCGGGGCCGACCGCGAGCGCGGCGGACGATCCGTCGCTGCTCATCTACGACCTGCACGACCCCCGGCAGCCGGCGCTGGTGGCACGGAAGCCGGTGCCGAGGGCGTACGGCATTCATGACACCTTCGTGCGCGACGGGATCGCCTTCGTGTTCGCGTGGAACACCGGCGTGATCGTCTACGATGTGGGGAACGGCATCCGCGGCGGCAGTGCGGCTGCGCCGGTGGAGGTGAGCCGGATCGTGACGGCGGAGAACGCCGTCGCGGGCGGTCCCGCGGCGCACAACGGCTGGTGGTTCGACAACCCGGTGACGGGCGAGCGGCGCTACCTGTTCGTCGGGCAGGAGGGACCGGGCTCGATCGGGTCCTCCTCGAGCGGCGACATCCACGTGCTGGACGTGTCCGATCTGACGAGCCCGCGGGAGGTCGCCTTCTTTCACCGGGACGGGGCCGGCACGCACAACTTCTGGATGGATGAAGCGAGGCAGGTGCTGTACGCTGCGTACTACAACGGCGGCGTAGTCGCGCTCGACGTCTCCGGGACGCTGGAGGGCGATCTGTCATCGCGGCTCCTGAGCGAGCTCAAACCCGGCGGTGAGGGCGACACGTACACCTGGGGCGTGCAGCTCGCGAACGGCTCACTCTACGCGATCGACATGCTGAGCGGTCTCTGGCAGCTCGCGCCGCTGCAGTAACGCCGAGTCGATTCAGCCCCGCTCAGCGTGCGGCGCGGGGCCAGCTGTTGTTGCTGCGATCGACGTCGGGGTAGGCGCTGTCCGGATCGATCGTCACGCCGGTGATCCTGCCATCGACCACGACGGTGTGGCGGTCGCCGCCGAACCAGACCTCCACCGGAAGCTTCTCGCGCTGCAACTGTCCCGGTCCCCGCCTGAGCTCCAGCTCCACCGGCATCGGCAGCCGTCCCACAGTCCGGAGATAGATCCGCGAGCTGACGCGCGCCGCGTCGAACATCACTACCGAGTCCACCGCCTGATCGATCGTGTCGGTCCGGTAGAACCAGCCGCGCCAGAACCAGCTCAGATCTTCACCCAGCCCGTCTTCCATGGTGCGGAAGAAGTCCGCAGGCGTCGGGTGCTTGTACGCCCAGCGGCGGATGTACTCGCGGAACACCGGGTCGAACCGCTCTGGCGTGACGAGCCGCTCGCGCAGCATCACCAGGCCCAGCGCCGGCTTGTTGTAAAGTCCCTGACGCCAGTTGTCGGGTGGGCGCATGCGGTCGGCTGGCGTCATGATCGGCTGTTCGTCGCCGCCCCGGGCGCTGGTCAGGTAGGTCTCGGGCACGCCGCGCGAGTTCGGGAGCGGCACCCCGGGAAACTGCTTGGGCCAGTTGTAGTGGTTCATGAAGGCGTTGAAGCCCTCGTCCATCCAGCCGTAGCGCCGCTCGTTGCTGCCGACCAGCATCGGAAACCACGCATGGCCGAACTCGTGATCGGTGACGGCATACAGCGCCTTCGGATCGGTGCGGTTGTGACAGAATACGATCATCGGGTATTCCATCCCGCCCTCGATGCCGTTGACGTTCACGGCCATGGGGTAGGGGTAGGGGTGCCACTGCGTGGAGTAC
>JACDDX010000267.1 GCA_013816685.1 Gemmatimonadales bacterium | reverse complement strand
CGCAACTGGGTCTCCTCGGCACCTGCCTCGGCGGGCTCGGCATCGTCTGGGCGACGAACCTCTACAACTTCATGGATGGGATCGACGGGCTGGCGGCCGGCGAGTCGACGGTGGCAGGCGGCGTCGGCGCGCTGCTGCTGATGACTACCGCGC
This sequence comes from Gemmatimonadales bacterium, assembly GCA_013816685.1. Classification (GTDB taxonomy): domain Bacteria; phylum Gemmatimonadota; class Gemmatimonadetes; order Gemmatimonadales; family GWC2-71-9; genus JACDDX01. Next base: position 2,872 of record JACDDX010000267.1, on the reverse strand, counting down.
CCTCGCTCGCGTGGGTGGCGGCAGTGCTGGCCGCGGCGTCGGGCGGTTTTCTGGTCTGGAACTGGCCGCCGGCCCGCCTCTTCATGGGAGACGTCGGCTCCGGCTTCATCGGCTTCGTCTTCGGCGTGCTCGCCGTCGCCGGTGAGCGGTACTCCTCCATGCCGGCTCTGCTCTGGCTCGTTCTCCTGGGCCCATTCGTCGCCGACGCCACCATTACCCTGCTCAGGCGCATGGCGAGAGGCGAGCGGTGGCATGCGGCGCATCGAAGCCACGCCTATCAGCGGGCGGTCCAGGCCGGCCGGTCACATCGCACGGTGACTCTCGCGATGCTCGCGCTGACGGTGGTATCGGGCATGGCGGCGGCGATCATCGAGCGGCGGCCGGTGTTGCTCCTCCCGGTCCTGCTTGCATCGATCGCGCTTCTGGCGGGAGCGTACGTCGCGGTGGAACGGGTGCATCCGATGGGCGGCTCGGTGGAGAACTGACCCCCTTGCCTGTATGTTACAGACTGCGAAGGACCTAGCTCCCACCACCATCAACCGTGAGACCGAGACGACCATACTCCCGCCTTCAGTGACTGCCCACTCGACCAGGCGAGAGAGCGGCGGAGACGAAGGGGAGGAGGAGATCTCCTATCTGGGGCTCCTCAATGCGGTGCTTCGCGCTCGTCGGCTCGTGTTCGGCATGGCGGTCGCGAGCGCACTGATCGTCGTTGGCATCTCGTTATTCCTGCCACGCTCCTACACGGCCGATTCGAGCTTCATGCCCCAGTCCCGGAAGCAGGGCTCCGGGCTGTCCGGGCTCGCCGCGCAGTTCGGTCTGGCGGTGCCCGCGATGACCGAGGGCGGGCAGTCCCCGGCGTTCTACGCCGACCTGCTCGAATCGCACGCCATCCTGGGCCAGGTGGTCGACACCAGGTTTGAGTACCGGTCCGACACGGGAACCGTGCAGGGGACGCTGATCGACCTCTACCGTTCGAAGGGCGAGACGCCGGCGCTGCGGCGCGACGCCGCAATCCGTCGGCTCGAGGGCGATCTCTCCACCAGCACTGTGCAGAAGACCGGCGTGGTCGAGCTGAGTGTGATGGCACGCCATCCGGCGCTGGCGGTGCAGATCAGCCAGCGGTTGCTCGATCTCCTCAACCGATTCAACCTGCAGACTCGGCAATCGCAGGCGGCCGCCGAACGGCGCTTCACCGAAGCTCGTCTGGGCGGAGTCCGGCGCGACCTCCGAGCAGCCGAGGATCGGGCGCAGGCCTTCCTGCAACGGAACCGGGACTACCGGAACTCACCCGAGCTGACCTTCCAGCAGGACCGTCTGCAGCGCGAAGTGTCGATGCAGCAGGAGCTCTTCACCACGCTGGCGCAGGCGTTCGAGCAGGCCAAGATCGAAGAGGTGCGCGACACCCCGGTTATCACCCTGGTGCAGCAGCCGGAGCTTCCGGTGCGCCCAGACCGCCGCGGCATCGTCGCGAAAGGCATCATGGCAGGGGTTCTCGGCGGACTCCTCGGCATCGCGATCGCCATCGCGCGCGCCTACACGAGGAACAGCGACCTGCTGGAGACGCCGGCCGGCGCCGAGTTCGATGCGCTCCGCCGTGAAACGATGGATGATCTGACTCGTCCACTCCGGCCATTTCGGCGGACCGGGAGCGGCTCCGCGCGCGACCCGGACACCAGGTAGCGGAGTGGACTACCGGGAACGGAACCTGCAAACGGGAGGCGCCTTCCTCGCGGACGAGTGCCGTAACCCGCAGCCGGATGGAGTCTTGACTTCCGACCTGAGCCCTGTCGATACTGTGACTCCGATGCCGACCGAGGCGCCTGAGCTGCTTCGCACCCGCTTCCGGAATCGCTATCTCTTCGGATCGGACGCCGTGCTGTTCGCGGCCTCGACGGCACTGGCGTACGCGCTCCGCTTCGACGGCTTCGAGTGGCTTCCCGCCCACGAGCATGCGGCTCTCGTCTTCCTCGCCGTCTCACTTCCGCTCAAGCTCTACCTCTTCTGGCGGTTCGGACTGTACGCGCGGCTCTGGCGCCACGCGGGCGTCGTCGAGCTCGAGCGCCTCATGGCCGCGAGCACTCTGTCCGGGCTGATCTGCTTCTTCATCGGCGCGTTCATCCTCAGCGCCGCCGGGTTGATCCCGATCCGGGTACCGTTCTCGGTCCTGTTCATGGATGCGCTGCTCACCGCGGCCAGTGCCGTCGGGCCGCGGCTCGCGGTACGAGTCTGGGGACGCCGGGGACAGCGCCATCGGCTGGCGCACGCCAGTCGCACGCTCATGGTCGGCGCGGGTGCAGCGGGCGAGACGATTGTGAAGGAGCTGCTGGCCCATCCCAATGTCGGTCTGAACCCCATCGGCTTCGTGGACGACGATCGCTCCAAGCATGGCCACCGCATGTGCGACCTGCCGGTTCTGGGTTCGCTGTCCGCGATCAAGGACATCATACTGACACACGAGATCGATGAAGTCGTGATCGCCATGCCCAACGCGCCCGGTCGAACGGTGCGGGAAGTCGTGCGGGTGGCGATGGAGGCAGGGGTGAAGACGCGGACGATTCCGGGGATGTCGGATATCCTCACGGGACGCGTGGCGGTGGGGCAGCTCCGGCAGGTGGAAATCCAGGACCTGCTGCGTCGCGACCCCATTCAGACCGATCTGGAAGAAGTCCGCGCGCTCGCCACCGGCGAGACGGTGCTCGTCACCGGTGCCGGCGGCTCGATCGGGAGCGAGCTCTGCCGCCAGCTCGCGCGGCTCGATCCCGCCGAAGTGGTGCTGCTGGGCCATGGCGAAAACTCGATCTTCGAAGTACTGCAGGAACTTGGCGCCACGTACCCGACGGTGACCTTCGTCCCGGTCATCGCCGACGTG
>JACDDX010000266.1 GCA_013816685.1 Gemmatimonadales bacterium | reverse complement strand
GACAGCCAGTACGGGGAGCAGCGGATCGACGAAGAGGCTCACGCGAATACCGGCGTCGTCGAGCCGCCGTACCGTCTCCCGCAGCCGTGGGTTTGGCCGAGAAAGGTCGAGTCCGCCTTCCGTGGTGACTTCCTCGCGGCGCTCGGGCACCACGGTGGCCTGAAAGGGGCGCAGCCGGACGGCGAGCCCCACGATTGCCGGACTGGTCGCCAGCTCCAGATTGAAAATGCGGACGGAACCGCGCAGGCGCTCGACATCGGTGTCCTGGATATGGCGGCGATCTTCGCGCAGATGGGCCGTGATGCCGTCGGCACCTCCGCGCTCGCAGGCCGCGGCGGCTTCGACTGGGTCGGGCTCATCGGTGCGGCGTGCCTGGCGGAGCGTGGCCACGTGGTCCACATTGACGTAGAAGCGGAGGGGCATCATTGCCGGGCGGCGGTCGAGCCGGTTATGTTCGCTGCCCATCCTTCGACAGGTGCGTGACTTGTGAGCATGCGTCTCCGTTCCGCGACGATCGCGCTAACCGCCGCATGCGTGCTGGCCGCGGTACCTGGCTGCGGCGGCGGAGCCGGTCCGGCAGCCGCGGTGCCGGCGACGTCGGCATCCGGTGTCGTCTCGGGATTCATGGACGCGGTGGCCGACAGCAATCTCACCAAGATGGCGACTCTCTGGGGCACCGCGCGCGGCCCGGCGGCCCGGACCCGACAGCCGTCCGACTTCGAGAAGCGCGTCGTCGTGATGCAGGCCTACCTCCGATCCGAGGGACACCGGATCGTCTCCGACAACCCCGACGGCTCCGATGCCCGCCACGTCGTCCAGGTGGAGATCCGCCGCCCGCTCTGTACCCACCTCGTCCCGTTCACCGTGATCAAGCTGCCGGACCAGTCGTGGCTGGTCAATTCCATCGACCTCGCCGCGGCTGGGAGCCCGGCCCGTCCCTGTCCGGACGCCCAGCGCACCGACAGCCCCACTCCTCGCTAGCGCTGGGAACTCCGGAGTTCTCGCGCTGTTATCTTACTCAGTCAGTTCGATGAGGATCCCCGCCGTCGCCTTCGGATGGATGAATGCGACGCGGTGTCCGCCTGCACCTGGGCGCGGCGACTCGTCGACGAGGCGATAGCCGGCAGCGCGGCAGGCCTCGAGGGCAGCGTCCAGATCGGCCACCCGATAGCAGATGTGGTGGATGCCGGGCCCGCGCCGGGCGAGAAACCGTGCGATGGGACTGTCCGGGTCGTGCGGCGCGAGCAGCTCGACCGCCGATTCGCCGAAACCGAGCTCGACGATCGTCGCTCCGTCGGCCGACTCGGGCGGTCCGGGTTCGAGACCCAGCACGTCGTGATAAAAGGCGAGCGCGGCATCGAGGTCCGGCACGGCGATGCCGACATGCGCAATTCTGGGGTCAGGCAGACGGTCCCCCTGTGGCAGATCACTCTCTGGTGGCAGATCACTTTGTGGCGGCTCACGGTCGCCGGGCTTCGAGGAGAATTAAACAATGAGCACTGCGAACTCTCAAACCGTGCACGTCACGGATGACAATTTCACCAGCGAGATCGAGCAGAACGACGGTCTGGTGCTGGTGGATTTCTGGGCGACGTGGTGCGGCCCGTGTCTGATCGTGGCGCCGGTCCTGGACCAGCTCGCCGGCGAATACGCCGGACGCGCCAAGGTGGCCAAGGTGGACGTGGACGCCAACCAGCGCACCGCCATGCGGTTCAACGTGCGCTCCATTCCCAGCATCCTGTTCTTCAAGAACGGCCGGCACGTCGATACCGTGGTCGGCGCGGTGCCCAAGGCGACGCTGGAAGGGAAGATCAAGCAGCACCTCGCCTGATCCGTGTCCTGCTCGGTGATTTCCCGGGGAGAGGCCACATGCCTCTCCCCTTTTACATTGCACTCCCTATGTCTGCCCCTCACGCCAGCGGAGTCCTCTACATCGTGGCGACGCCGTTGGGAAATCTCGGCGATCTGTCTGCGCGCGCGGCCGAGGTGCTGCGCTCGGTCGGCGTCGTCGCAGCCGAAGACACCCGCCGCACTCGTGGGCTGCTGTCGCATCTCGACGCACATCCGGCGCTCCTCAGCTTTCATGCGCACTCGGGTGAAGGCCGGGTCGAGACGCTGCTCCAGATGCTGCACGAAGGGCGCGATGTCGCGCTGGTCACCGATGCCGGGACGCCGGCCGTGAGCGACCCGGGGCCCGAGCTGGTCGCCGTGGTGCGCGGCGCCGGTCTGACGGTCGTCCCCATCCCGGGCCCGTCCGCGGTAGCCACGGCACTCTCCGCCGCGGGGCTGCCCGCCGATCGCTATCTCTTCCTCGGCTTCCTCCCTCGCAAGGGTGCCGAGCGCACCCGCTTGCTGAGCCGGGCCGCAGCCGAGGAGTGGAGCGTGGTCTTCTTCGAGGCGCCGGGTCGCCTGGTCGCGCTGCTCACCGATCTGGCGGATGTCGCCGGCGGCGAGCGGCCCGCCGTTGTTGCGCGGGAGCTGACCAAGCTCCATGAGGAGATTCGGGACGGCACGCTGGCCCGGTTGGCGGCGTATTACACCGAGCAGCCGCCGAGGGGGGAGCTCACCGTCGTGCTGCGCGGAGCCGGCGAACCGCCGGCAGCGCCCGATCGGACCGAGGATGCCCTCGAGCAGGCGACCGCGCTGCTCGCGGCCGGCGTCACCCGTCGCGAAATCGCACGCCGCCTGACGGAATCGCTCGGGCTCTCGCGCAACGACGCCTATCGACTGGTCACCGGACTGCCATGATCCCGTCGTTGCTCGCGGCCGCGGCCGTCGTCTTTACACACCAGACTGTGCTGGCGCCGCCCTCGGTGCTGACCATCGGTCGCCTGCACTATGATGGCGGCGGGGATTGGTACGCGAATCCGTCGAGCCTCCCCAATCTGCTGGAGGCGGTGCGGCGCCGGACGGCGCTGCCCGTCGCGGCGACCGAGACGGTGGTCTCGCTGGGCGACGACGGTCTCTGGAGCGTTCCGTACCTGCACATGACGGGTCACGGAGATGTCCACTTCTCGGACCCTGACCTCGCGACCCTCCGCCGCTGGCTGGACC
>JACDDX010000265.1 GCA_013816685.1 Gemmatimonadales bacterium | reverse complement strand
CTTCGCGCGGGCGGGCGCCGCACCGGCTGCCGATCCGGGCCGGCGGCTGCTCATCCCGTCCGACGATCCGGGCATCGAGTTTCTGGTGGTGAAGCCGGGCGACGTGCCGGTCTACGTCGAGAGCGGCGCCGCGGACCTCGGCATCACCGGTACCGACGTGCTTCGCGAGAGCAACGCCGACGTGCTCGAGCCGCTGGAGCTGGGGTTCGGCTTCTGTCGCCTGGTGGTCGCCTCACCGGAGGAGGCGCCCTACCCCGCGCTGCCCGGCGGCATCACCGCCCGGGTCGCCACCAAATATCCCCGGCTCGCGCAGGCGCACTTCGCGGCCCAGGGCCGGCCGGTGGACATCATCCAGGTCGGGGGCTCGGTGGAAGTCGCGCCGCTGCTCAACCTGTCGCACTGGATCGTGGATCTGGTGGACACGGGAAACACGCTCCGCGCCAACGGCCTCGCCGAACGGGAGACGATCCTGCCCTGCGGCGCGGTGCTGGTCGCCAACCGCGCGTCGCAGAAACTCAAGCTCGACGCCTACCTGGCGCTGATGGCGCGGCTGGAGCGGTCAGCGGACTGACCGCCCGAGTGCGGCGCGCGAGCGTCGCCGCCAGCTTGATAGCCGCGCGCATCGACGACGGATCGGCGGAGCCGGTGCCCGCGATGTCGAGCGCGGTGCCGTGGTCGGGCGAGGTCCGTGGAAACGGCAGCCCGAGCGTCACGTTCACCGCGCGACCGAACGCCGCCACCTTGATCGCGGTCATCCCCACGTCATGATACGGCGCGAGCACCGCGTCGAACTCTCCCCGCATCGCGCGCACGAACACCGTATCCGCCGGCAGCGGTCCGGCCGCGCCGAGCGCCTCGGCGGCGGGCCGGAGCACGCGCGCCTCCTCGTCGCCGAAGAGGCCCGACTCGCCAGCGTGCGGATTCACCGCGCACACCGCGAGGCGCGGCGCGTCGAGACCCCACCACGCTCGCAGCGCGGCCGCCGTCGTGCGTCCGGTGCGAATCACCTTGTCTGTCGTGAGCAGCGCCGGCACGTCGCGAAAGGGGACGTGGGTAGTGACGAGCACGACGCGGAGCTCGTCAGCCGCCAGCATCATGGCGACGTCGACATCGCCGGCGAGGTGCGCGAGCCATTCGGTATGCCCGGGATAGGGAAAACCGGCGAGATGCAGCGCGCGCTTGTGGGCCGGCGCGGTGACGATTGCATCCACCTCGCCGGCCAGCGCCATTCGCACCGCCGTCTCCACGGCATGCCCGGCGAGCCGGCCCGCGCGCACGACGCGGCCGTGATCGCCGGCGCGCTCGCCGCTCCCCTGACTCCACATTCCGACCGGCACTCGCCGGTCAGCGGGAATCTCACCGATCTGGTCCTCGGCGCCGATCACCGTCACCTCGACGCCGTCGAGCGCGCAGCCTGCGTCCGCGAGCACCCGTCCGGCGATCTCGGGCCCGATCCCGCGCGGGTCGCCGAGGGTGACGGCCAGCCGGATCACGTGCGGAGGTCGATGTAGCTGCTGTGACGGAGTTGATCGAGGTAGCGGCGGATGGCGAGCTGCTGGCCCAGCTGGTCGCGGATCCGGTCGCGGACGTCGTCGTAGCGGACGTCGCCCTCGGGACGGCGGCCGGTGATCTGCAGGACGACGAACTGGTCGCGGCCACCGCCGTTGGGCAGCGTGAAGACCGGAACCACCGTGCCCGAGTCGCCCTGCGCCAGGAGCTTGGCGTACGCCGCAGGCAGCTTGTCCGCCGGTACGTTCACGGCGCCGCGCTCGGCGGTCTGATCGTGGAACCGGCGCTGCAGGGAATCGAAGGGCGCGCCTTTGACGAGGAGCGCGTGCACCGAGTCGGACAGCATGCGCGCGCTCCGGACCCGCGCCGAGTCGAGGTCGGGCACGATGAGAATGTGCCGGGCCTGCACCTCGCCGGGCTGGATCCGCTCGACCTGAATGAGGTGATAGCCGAACGGTGACTCGACCGGATCCGAGACCAGCCCGGGTTTCTGGCTGAAGGCGACCCGCTCGAACTGGGGGACCATGGTGCCGCGGCGGAACCAGTTGAGCTCGCCGCCCTGCTCCTTCGAGCCCGGATCCTGCGAAAAGCGCTTGGCGGCGGTAGCGAAGTCGGCGCCTTTCCGCAGGGCCTGGAGAATCGAGTCGGCGCGCGTGAGCGCCACGGCCCGGGCCCGCGTCGACGGCTGCGGCGTGATGACGATCTGACGGAACGAGAGCGTCGCGGGACGCTTGCCGAGCGACGCCTTCTGGTGCCCGAAGTACTCCTTCATCTCCGCTTCATTCGGTGACACGGGCTTGAGCTTGCCGTCGGAGCGCAGTCGCTCGATGAGCCGGTTCTGCAGCGCGGCGCGGCGCTGCTGATCGGTGAGCCAGCGCCGATACTCCTCCGGTGTCTGGAACCCGGCCTTCCGGAGTTCGGCCGTGTAGTCGAGCTCGGAGGTGAAGTTCTGCCGCACCTTCCGGACCTGCTCCTCGACGCCGTCGGCGATCTCCTGATCGGTGACCTTGATCATGGTGTCGCGCTGCGCCTGCTGCACCAGCAGCTCCTCGTCGATGATGGACGAGACGATCTCGCGCCGGAGGGCGCGCACCTGGTCGGGCGACTCGGGGAGCTTGGTGCCCTGCGACTGGCGGGAGAAGAGTTCCTCGTCCACCTGCGAGGCCAGCACCGGCCGGTTGCCCACGACTGCCAGCACCTTGTCGACGACGAACGTCGTGTCGCGACCGGTCTGGGGACGCGCGACGGCGGCGGCTGGAGCCGACGGCTGGCCGGCGGCTGGCGCGTCAGGGCTCGCCGTGGTGTCGCCCGATGGCGTGCCGACCGTCGGCGTGTCGCCCGCGGGAGGGAACGTGGGCCACCCGTTGTCGGTCGGGGCCGAGACCGGCGGTACGAGCGTGCTGTCCTGCTGGGGTGCGAGCGCAGCGGTCGCGACGGGGGCGATCGCGACCAGGCTGATCAGTCCTCCCGCCAAGGCGAAGGCAGCACGGTGGCGCATCGCTACCTCGCCCCCGCCGGCGGCGGTGCGCCCGGCGCGGCGCCCGGGGC
>JACDDX010000264.1 GCA_013816685.1 Gemmatimonadales bacterium | reverse complement strand
CCGACACCACGGCGCTGTCGAGGTCGAAGCGTCCGACGAAGAACGGCTTGTCCACCAGGTCGTGATAGTTGCGTTCGGTGTACGTGAGCGCCGCACCGGCCGGCCGCATGCCGGTGGCCACGAGCCACCCGGGCTGGGTCTGCACCGAGACGGTGGCGGGAAAATCGAAGCCCCGTCCCTCCGGGTAGAAGAACAGATTGGTGCCGTTGAAGAACGCGAAGTCCGGCCGGGACCAGGCCATCGCGTTGTCCAGCGTATCGGCGACGTAGTCGAAGCCGACCGTGACCGTCTGCGCGCCGGCCGGCACGACCCGCCAGGTATCGAAGTCGAGCTTGTCCCAGCGGAGCGGCCGCCCACTGGTCGTGGCAGTGAAGTTGACGATGCCGCGGGCGAAGTTGTTGATTTCGTACGAGCCGGGGGTCCACGCCGGCAGCGAGAGCAGCACCGGCCCGGGCCCGGCCACGTCGAAGCGCAGCTCCACCGTGATGGAGCGGGTCGCGGCGGTGGTCGAGTCGAACCGCACCGTGTAGCTGAGATCGGTGACGGGCGCCGAACGGGGCGCGGGCGGAGTGGTCTGCGCATGCAGCGGCGCGCAGAGGCACACGAGGGCGCCGGCCAGAAGCCGGCGCGTGGTATGGGCGAAACGCATGGTCCGTCCTGAGATGGTGGTCGGTACGCGATTCGTACTACGACGCGCGTCCGGCAGGAAAAGTTGCGGCGGGCTCGGCGCCTTCGATGGCCCCGGGCCTCAGCGCCGCGGGGGCGAGCTCACCCTCCCATCGTCCCATGACCACCGTGGCGAGGCAGTTTCCCACCAGATTGACCATCGTACGGGCCATGTCCATCAGCTCGTCCACGCCCAGGATGACGGCGATACCTTCGAGCGGCAGGCCGTACGAGCTGAGCACGCCGGACAGCACCACGAGCGACGCACGCGGCACCGCGGCAATGCCCTTGCTGGTGATCAGGAGCGTCAGCATCATCCCGAGCTGCTGGCCCAGCGAGAGCTCGACGCCGGCCGCCTGGGCCACGAAGATCGAGGCAACGCCGAGGTAGAGCGTTGACCCGTCGAGGTTGAACGAGTAGCCGGTAGGCATGACGAACGCGACGATCCGGCGCGGCACGCCGAACTCGATCAGCCGCTCCATGGCCAGCGGCAGCGCTGCATCGGAGCTGGTTGTAGTGAACGCGATGATCGCCGGATCCTTGACCGTCCGGATGAACTTGCCGAGCGGGATGCGCGCGATGAGCGCCACCGGCAGCAGCGCCACGAGCGCGAAGACGATCAGCGCGCCGTACAGCGTGCCCACCAGCAGCCCGAGGTTCTTCAGCACCGCGATGCCGCTGTGGCTCACGGTCACCGCCATCGCCGCGCCGACGCCGACCGGCGCGAACCGCATCACGATGGCGACGAACTTGAACATCACCTCCGCCAGTCCCTCGAAGAATCCGAGCATCGCCTCCTTGGGCCGTCCCTTCACCTGGGTCAGCGCGATGCCGAACAGCGTCGCCCAGAAGACGACCTGGAGCACCTCGTTGTCGGCCGCGGCCTCGAAGAAGCTCCGGGGGACCAGATGCTCGAGGAAGCCGCCGAAGCTGGTGGGCGCTCCCTTGGGGATCGCCGCGCTCGGATCGGGAGGCGGCAGCCTCACGCCGATGCCGGGCCGGGTGATGTGCACCGCCGTCAGGCCGATCACGAGCGCGATGGCGGTCATGGTCCAGAAGTAGGCGAGCGACTTGATGGCCAGCCGGCCGATGCGCTTGAGGTCGTCGCCATGGCCCGCGATGCCGATCACCAGGGTGCCGAAGATGATCGGGACCACGATCGACTTGATCATCCGCAGGAAGACGTTCGAGAGCGGCTTGAGCTGCGCGGCCGTCTCGGGCACGAGCCAGCCCAGCAGGATTCCCGAACCCATCCCGATGAAGATCCACCAGGTGAGCGAGACGCGACGAAGGGAGCCGATCATCAGGTGCGGGCCAGCTCGCCGGCCTTGGCTTCGATGCCCGCGAGCAGCGAGCGGTACGACGCCGCAAACTTCGCGACCCCATCCTCCTCGAGCGCCCGGGTCGCGTCGGCGAGACTCACGCCGGCCGTCCCGAGCGCGGCGAGCAGCTCGGGTGCCTCCGCCATGCCCTCGTGGATCCGGACCGCCGGGTGCCCGTGGTCGCGATAGGCGGCGAAGGTGTCGGGCGGCAGGGTGGTGACCGTGCGGGACGCCACCAGCGCCTCGACGTAGTAGGTGTCGGGGAGGCGCGGATCCTTGGTGCTGGTCGAGGCCCAGAGTGGACGCTGCGGGCGGGCGCCGGCCCGGGCGAGCGCGTGCCAGCGGGGCGTGCCGAGCGACCATTCGAACAGCCGGTAGGCGGCGCAGGCGTTGGCAATGGCGATTCGGCTTCGGAGCGGATGATCGCCGAGGATGGGGTCGATGCGGGCGTCGACCCGGCTCACGAAGAAGCTCGCGACCGAGGTGACCCGCCCCACGGGCTCGCCGGATTCGTAGCGCCTGGTGAGGCCGACGAGAAAGGCCTCGATCACCTCGGCATAGCGCTCGGTGGAGAACAGCAGCGTCACGTTCACGTTGATGCCGCGCGCGAGACAGTGGGTGATCGCCGGCAGGCCCGCGCTGGTGCCCGGGATCTTGATCATCGCGTTCGGGCGGTCGAGCGCGTCCCACAGCCGCTCGGCCTCGTGAATGGTGCCGTCGCTGTCGTTCGCCAGCTCGGGCGATACCTCCAGCGAGACCAGGCCGTCCGCGCCGTCGGTGGCGTCGTAGAGCGGGCGGAACAGATCGCACGCGGCCCGCACGTCGGCGACGGCGATCGCCTCGAAGATCTGACCGGGCGAGCGGCCCTGGTCGGCGAGGCTCCGGATGTCGTCGTCATAGAGCCGGCTGCCTTCGACCGTCTTCTCGAAGATCGTCGGGTTCGACGTCATGCCGCGGAGGCCATCCTCCGCGATCAGCCGGGCCAGCTCGCCGGTGGTGATGAGGTCGCGCGTGATGTGGTCGTACCAGGGGCTCTGGCCCAGCTCGCCCAGGCGGGCAAGCGGGCTCATCGTTGTCGA
>JACDDX010000263.1 GCA_013816685.1 Gemmatimonadales bacterium | reverse complement strand
TTCGGCGCGCTGGACGCCATCACCCGGGCCGACCTCCAGGCCGCCTTTGCCGACCTGCGCCGCCAACTCGGACTCACCGCGCTGCTCGTCACTCACGATCTCAGTGAGGCGTTCGTGCTCGCCGATCGGGTGGCGGTGCTGCACGCCGGACGCATCGACCAGATAGCTCCCCCTGCCGAGCTGCGCGGCGCACCGGCGACGCCCTATGTGCGGGAACTACTTCGGCGTGCGCGGATCGTCGCGTGAGACTGCTCGAGTGAGGCTGCTCCCGTGAGACTGCTCGCGCCGCTCGTGCTCGGTGCGCTTGTCGCGGCGCCCTCGTCCGGCCCGCCGGCGGTTCAGTCGGCCGCATCCCGGCCCATCGTGGTGGCCTCCAAGCCCTTCGGCGAGTCGTATCTCCTGGCGGAGATCTTCGCGCAGCTCCTGGAGGCGCGCGGGCTCACGGTCGAGCGGCGCATCGGGCTCGGCGCCACCGAAATCGCGTTCGGCGCCGTTCGCCGTGGCGCCGTGGACGTCTATCCCGAGTACACCGGCACGGGCCTCGTGGCGATCCTGGGCGAGCGACCCGACTCGAGCGCAGCGCGCGTGTACGACCGGGTTTCGCGGGAGTTCCGCCGTCGATACGGTGCCCGCTGGCTTCCGCCGCTCGGATTCGAGAACACTTACGCGATCGCCGTCCGGCCGGAGACGGCCCGCCGCTACCGGCTGGTCACCTTGAGCGACCTCGCCCGCGTGGCCCCGTCGCTCACCGCCGGCCTCACGGCGGATTTCATCGGGCGGGCCGACGGGCTGCCCGGACTGGCCCGGGCGTACGGGCTCCGCTTCGAAGCGGTGCGCGCGCTGCTCCCCGCCGTGAAGTATCAGGCCCTCGCCGCCAGCGCGGTCGACGTGATCGACGGGTACTCGACCGACGGCCTTATCGCCCGCTACGATCTCATCGTGCTGCGGGACGACCGGCGATTCTTTCCGCCCTATGACGCCGCACCGCTGGCGGGCGCCAGGCTGGTGCGCGAGGTGCCGGCCGCCATCGCGGCGCTCAGCGAGCTCGGTGGTCGGCTCGACGTCGAGCGGATGCGCCGGCTCAATCGCCGCCTCGAGGTGGACCAGGAGCCAGTGGCGGCGGTCGCCGCGGGCGCGCTCCGCGAGTTGGGACTGACTGGCGATCAGGCAGGCACGGAGCCGGCGTGGACCACGCCGGCTCCCGGCCGGAGCGGCGTGCTGCGCTATCTCTGGGACCAGCGCACCACGCTGCTCTCGCTCACTCTCCGGCACCTGCTGCTGGTGCTCGTCTCCCTCGCCGCCGCGATCGCCGCGGCCGTGCCGCTGGGACTGGCGCTCGAGCGGCGCCGAGGCAGCGCCGAAGCGGTGGTGCGCGCGATCGGCGTGGTGCAGACGCTGCCCGGGATCGCGCTCCTCGCCTTTATGATTCCACTGCTCGGGATCGGGGTGCTGCCCGCGCTTGTGGCGCTCTTTCTTTACTCGCTCTACCCGATCCTCAGAAACACCTACACCGGCGTTCGCGACGCGGCCCCCGAGGCGGTCGCCGCCGCGCGGGCGCTCGGCATGACCCCGCCTCAGATTCTGCGTCACGTCCGGCTTCCGCTCGCGGCCCCCGTCATCATGGCCGGGGTGCGGACGGCGGCCGTCATCAATGTCGGCACCGCCACCCTGGCCGCTTTCATCGGTGCGGGTGGCCTCGGCGACCCGATCGTCGCCGGGCTTGCGCTCTCCGACTCGCGGATGGTCCTGTCGGGCGCGCTTCCCGCCGCTCTCCTCGCGCTCGCGGCGGACGCCGCACTCGCCGCCTGTGAACGGCTGGTGACACCGGGCGGGGTGGCCTAGTTTCCCCGGACGGTGGTCCGCAGCACCGAGGGAGCCACGAAGGGGAGAACGGGTGATCAGCAACCTGCGCGGACGGCTCGCGGCTCTGGGCCTGTTCCGATTGTTCCGAAACCGCCGGCGCCCGCTGGGCCTCGCGCCCGCGCTGGAGCGGCGCCGCTCCCAGATCGCGGCGGAGAACTACGCCGCCCGTCATCTGCTGGAGCACACCCTCGATCGCAAGTCCGCGCTGCGCCGGCTGGCGCCCGGATCGCACAAAGCGTCGGAGCGCTACCGCGAGCTCCTGAGCTTCGAGCTGGAGGCACTGCTCGATCTCAATCGCTGCCTCCGGAACGTCATGGGCGGCCGCGAGTCCGCCGACGTGCTGGGCGAGAGTGCCGACGAGATCGAGCGGCTTCGCACCGAGGTGGCCTGGTGCGACACCCTGCTCCACAACACTGACTGGTCCCCGAAGGTGCCCGCCCCGCGCTAGACCCTGCCCACCCCGCCGGGAGTCCCATGCGTCTCAATCCATTTCGTGCTCTCCGCCCCGATCCTGCCGTTGCCCACCAGGTCGCTGCCGTCCCGTACGACGTCGTGACCCGGGCGGAAGCCTTCGAGCTGGCCCGCGGCAATCCGCGCAGCTTTCTCCACGTCGGGCGGGCCGACATTGACCTGCCCGAGGCAATCGATCCATACGATCCCCGGGTGTACAGCAAGGCGAGGGACGCGCTGACCCGACTGATCGCGGAGGGGACGCTCCAGCGTGATCACGTGCCCGGGCTCTACCTCTACCGGCAGACGATGGATGGTCGGTCGCAGACCGGTATCGTGGGCTGCGTGCACATCGACGACTACGAGCGCGACATCATCCGGAAGCACGAGAAGACCCGTCCAGACAAGGAGGATGACCGCACCCGACACGTGCTGACCCTGGCCGCCAACGCCGAGCCGGTCTTTCTCACCTATCGCGACGGCGCGGTGACCGATGCGCTCTCGGCACCGGTGCTCTCGACCGCGCCGCTCTACGATTTCACCGCCCCCGATGGCGTTCGCCACACGGTCTGGCTCGTGCCCAACCCCGCGGCCTGGGTCGACGCGTTCCGGAAGATTCCGGTCGCGTACGTTGCGGACGGTCATCATCGGTCCGCGAGCGCCTGGCGCGCGGGCACCCAGCTCCGAGCGGGCCGGAGCGACGCCACCGGCACATCCGACAGTGACGCCGAGTCGGACTGGTTCCTCGCCGTGCTCTTCCCGGCCAGTCAGCTCTGTATCCTGCCGTACAAC
>JACDDX010000262.1 GCA_013816685.1 Gemmatimonadales bacterium | reverse complement strand
GGCGCCGCCGCCGCCCTGTTCGCGCTCGCGTGCGACAGTCCAACCGCCCCGGACGGCTCGAGCGCCGCGGAGGTCCCCGCGCCAGAGGCGTTGCGAAAGGCAGCCGTCGGCGAATCCGTGAAGCTCGGCAGCGGCGATCTCGGCATCTTGAACTACGCCTTCGCCCTGGAGCAGCTCGAGGCCGAGTTCTACCGGCTGGTCGCCGAGGACTTCTACCCGGGGAGCACGCAGCCCGAACGGCAGATCCTCCGCGACATCAAGCGGCACGAGCTGGTCCACCGGGACTTTTACATGGCCGCGCTGGGGTCCAACGGCATTCCCCGGCTCAACTTCGACTTCAGCTCGGTGGATTTCCGCAATCGCCTGTCAGTGTTGAAGGCCGCCAAGCGTTTCGAGGATCTCGGGGTCGAGGCCTACAACGGCGCGGCTCATCTGATCAAGGACACGACGACGCTGTTCGTCGCCGGCAAGATCGTCTCGGTCGAGGCGCGCCACGCTTCCGCCATTCGTGACCTCATCAACCCGAAGAGCCCCGACTTCGCGCCCCGCGCCTTCGACCGGGCCAAGTCGCCCAGTGAGGTGCTGGCCATCGCCGGTCCCTTCTTCAAGAACAAGCTCATCGCCGACAACCTGCCCACGGCCTAGCCGAGGAACTCATCATGAAGACATCAGTCATTCTGGAGGCGTTGAACCTCCGGCCGGATGAGCTCTCGCTCTCTCGTCGCAACGCCGTGCGTGGGGCTGGCCGATTCAGCACCGCATTGGCGCTGGCCGCGGTGCCGCTCGGTCTGGGCGGTTCCGCCCGAAAAGCGTTTGCGGCGAGCGCCGGGCTCAGCGTCACCGACGTGCTCAACTACGCGCTCACCCTCGAGTACCTCGAGGACGAGTTCTATCGCAAGGGCCTCGCAGCCTCGGGCCTCATTCCGGGCGAGGATCGGACCGTCTTCGAGACGATCAGCGCCCACGAGACGATTCACGTGGCGTACCTCAAGAATGCGCTCGGGGGCGACGCGGTGAAGAAACCCGAGTTCGATTTCACGGCAGGCGGCAAGTTTCCCACGTTCGAGGATTACGGCATCTTCCAGGCGCTCGCCCAGGGCTTCGAAGACACCGGCGTGCGCGCTTACAAGGGCCAGTTCGGCAACCTGCAATCCAATCCGAGCGTGTTGACGGCTGCAGCCACGATCCATTCGGTCGAGGCTCGTCACGCTTCTGAGGTCCGACGCCTGCGGGGCCAGAAGGGGTGGATCACGCGCAGCCAGACCGACGTGCCCGCGCTGGCGGCGGTTTATGCCGGGGAGGGCCGTACCGATCAGGCCGGCGTCTCGCTGCTTGACGCGTCGACTGTCGGCAACGACCGGGAGACCCTGGTCAACGCTATCACCGAGGCGTTCGACGAAAGCTTGAACCGGGGCGACGTGCTCGCCATCGCGGGGCAGTTTCTGGCCTGAGCGAGGAACAGGTGAATCCTCCGCGAAAGCGGAGGAGCTACCCGCCGGCCCGGATCACTCCGGCGCCGGCGGGAGTGCGTCGAGCCATTCGGTCAGCCACCTGCCGGTCCGCGAAATCACCGACGAGCTGTCGTTGGCGAGAAAATCGTAGCCGCCGCGCGCGAGTGACGGATCGTCGTAGACCTTGT
The DNA here is from genome assembly GCA_013816685.1 of Gemmatimonadales bacterium. GTDB lineage: Bacteria > Gemmatimonadota > Gemmatimonadetes > Gemmatimonadales > GWC2-71-9 > JACDDX01. The sequence continues at coordinate 1,480 of JACDDX010000262.1, read as the reverse complement.
CACGCAGGGCACTCGCGCGCGCATCGAGCAGCGCCTGCACTGCGGCGCGGGTGCCGATCCAGAGCAGGCCGTCCGACGCGCGCACCGCGTATTTCTTCGGGATGCCGAAGCTGTCGGGTTGGGCGTATACCCGGCCCAGGAACGGGATGAGCCCGGGATCGGTGGAGTAGGAGAGCAGCGTGAGGTAGCGCACCTTGAACTCCGCGCTGTCGGCTGCTTGCAGCCGGGCGACGAGCGAGTCGCTGGCCCTCGCGCCCAGCCGACCGAGCACCCAGGCGTCGCCGTGATCGTAATTGCGGCTGGCCACCCGCGTGAGGATGTCGGCGAGCACCGCCGCATCGCCGCGGGTCGCGCGCCGCCGCTCCAGAATAATCGCGTGCAGCGACGGCTCGACATCCTCGGGCTTGAGCCCCGGATTCTCGGGGAACGGAAACTCTCCCGCGGTGTCGAGCCGGGTCAGCATGCGCCGCGCGCTGTCCGCGATGGCGGCGCTCCGGAGGGTGGCCAGCCTGGTGAACGCCACCAGCCCCGTGTTCCAGTCGCCGGTTCCGTGGATCGCGGCCCGTCCCAGCCGCCAGAGCACCCGCGGCGAGCGGATCCGCATCACCCGCAGAATGGAGTCGGCCGCGGGTGAGCCCGCCGTGAGTCCCTCGTGCAGCTCGGAGTACACGACCCGCGCGGGATCGCCCACCCGGACCTGCACCTGCGCCTCGGCGGGCGGCGCACCCGGCAGCGAGAGGAACACGAGCAGCGCGCCAGCCAAGACTCCGATGCTTCGCTTCATCCGACGACCACTCCGGAGTGCCGGGGTGAGACTGCGAGCCACGCGATCACGGCGACCAGCATGCCAGCGGCGGAGGCGAGCAGCGCTGTCGGCGCGCCGGCCCACTGGTAGAGTGCGCCGAAGACCAGCCCGGCCGGCAGCGCCGCCAGGCCGGTCACCGCATGATAAGCTCCAAACCCGCGTCCTGTCCGCACCGGGGCGAGCCGGGCGATCAGCGCGCGCTCGCCGGACTCGGTGAGCCCGGCCACGAGTCCGAACGCCAGAAACACCACGACCGCCGCAGCCGTGCTCCGCCCGGTCGCAAGACCCAGCGCGGTCGTGGCGAACAGCACGCCACCTGCCGCCACCGTCGCGCGCGGTCCCCAGCGGTCCGACAGCCAGCCACCCGGGTAGGACGCCGCGCTCCGCACCACGTGCAGCGCCGCCCAGACCAGCGGCACCAGCGCCACCGCGACACCCCGCTGCTGCAGCCGGAGCAACAGCAGCGTCTCCGGCAGCCGGAAGAACGTCAGCGCCGCGAGTGCCAGCAGCGGGCCGAACAGCACTCGGCCCCGGGCATCAACCGGATCGGCGCTGTCGGCGGTACGCGTGCTGGACGGAGCATCGCCCTTCCCGGGGTCCGTCCCGCGCAGCACCAGGGCGAGCGTGATAAGCACCACGAGTCCGGGCAGCGCGCTCCAGCCGATCACGCTGCGC
>JACDDX010000261.1 GCA_013816685.1 Gemmatimonadales bacterium | reverse complement strand
CACCGGGATGTCGTACAGGTCGTGGCGGGTGCGCGAGATCCAGTAGATCGGAATCAGCGTGGCGAACAGCAGCAGCTTGTCGGCAATGGGGTCCAGCAGCTTGCCCAGGTCGGTGACCTCATTGCGGCTGCGGGCCAGGTAGCCGTCGACAACATCGCTGATCGCGGCCGCCACGAAGACGACAAACGCGATCAACTTGGGCCAGTACCCTTCGATGAATGGCAGCAGGGCAATGACAGGCGTGATCCAGATTCGGACCAGCGTGATGATGTTCGAGGTGGTCCAGACCGTTGTCGGCACCGCGCCCTATCCCAACGTCTTGACGACGCTCTTGCTGATCGCCTTGAGGGTGTCGAATACGCCGTCGCCGGTGAGGGCCACGGCCTCGAAGTAGGGTGCACGCTCGATCCATTGGCCGTCTTCCTGACTCACCAGCCACTCTCCTTCGCGATTGGGATTGGCGAGCGGCCGCTGGCGGGAGGGTGCTTCCACCGGCCAGCCGGGGTTGAGCGCGTTCTGCAGCTCGCTGACCGGCGCCGCGTTGGGGAGATCACGCTTGTTGTACTGAACCGCGAACGGCAGGTGGGTCAGATCGTAGCCGTGTTGGGTCATGTTCTCATACAGGTTCTGCATCGCCTCGAGGTTCGCGTCCATCCGCTCGATCTGACTGTCCGCAACGAACACCACGCCGTCCACGCCTTTGAGGATCAGCTTCCGGGAAGCATTGTAGTAGACCTGCCCCGGCACGGTATAGAGATGAAACTTCACCTTGAAGCCGCGCACGCTGCCCAGATCGACCGGAAGGAAGTCGAAGAAAAGCGTGCGCTCGGTCTCGGTGGCCAACGAGATCATCTTTCCCCGGGCGCTGGGGGCCACCTTGTTGTAGACGAACTCGAGATTGGTGGTCTTGCCACCGAGTCCCGGGCCGTAGTAGACCAGCTTGCAGTTGATCTCACGCGACGCGTAGTTGATCATCGACATGCGTGGTTGTTCCTCAGGCCCCGAAGAGTTTGTCGATCTCGTCTTCCGCGTCGCCAACGAAGCCGGTCTCGACGCCGGGCGCGCTCGTCCCGTCGCGACTGAACATGGCGGTGAACACCTCGCCCAGGCGGCTCACGGTTGCACGCGCGCGCAGCTTGACCAGCCCGAGCGTCGTACGACTGTCGAACAGCACGACCAGGATCACGCGCCGCGCCACGTCCGCCAGATACATCGATTCGCGCTCGCCCTGGTGAACCAGGGCGCCGAACTCCGGCTCGCCGAGCATGCGGGCGAGCTGGTCGTTGGCACTGAAGTCGGCGGCGGTGAGCGACGCGAACGCGGTGGGATCGAACGTCGGCGGCTCACCCGCCGTGGCGACCATTTGCCCGGTGCGATCGACGATCAGCGCGGTCCGCGCACCGGTCTCGTCGAGCAGCGCCGTCATGATCTCCCGGATCTGACGCGCGTCGTCTTCCTGGAATGCCCAGGTCGAGGCACCGCCGCTCATGGCGCTGTCATTCGAGATTGGTCTCCAGCCGCTCCACCAGCCCCTGGGCGCGGCGGCGGAGCATCGGCTGGCGCTCCCAGGCCAGATAGTCGCGCAGCAGCCGCACGGTATCGACCCCGCCTTGCCCGGCGAGGAAGCCGAGCGCGGCGAGCCGCCGGAGCGGTCGAGGGCTGAACAGGTCCCGGCGATGATAGACCAGCCGGCGCTGCGCCAGCACCCACCCGGCCGTCATCCCGACGACGACGCCGCCGGTGAAGGGCCAGGCTCGCGAGCTCATCAGCGGAGTTCCTGCCGCGCCAGGAGCGCGTGCGCGAGGGTGACGCCGTCGACGTACTCGAGATCGCCGCCGACCGGCAGCCCGCGGGCGAGCCGCGTGACGCGCACGTCGAGGCCGGCGAGCAACTGCTGGATGTAGGTTGCCGTCACCTCGCCCTCCATCGATGGGTTGGTGGCGAGAATGACCTCGCGCACCCCACCATCCCGCACGCGGGTCACCAGCCGGTCGAGCCGCAGCGCTTCCGGACCGATCCCTTCCAGCGGCGAGAGCCGTCCGCCCAGCACATGATAGCGTCCCCGGAAGTCGGCGGCCCGATCGACCAGCGCCACCGCGGACGATTCCTCCACGACGCACAGCAGTCCGGCGTCCCGGCGGGGGTCCTGACAGATCGCGCACGGCTGCGACTCGGTCAGGTTACCGCACTCCTCGCACGGGCGCACCCGCTCGCTCACGGCGCTGAGCGCGTCGGCGAGCCGGCCGGCCTGTTCTGGGGGCTGCTGGAGCAGATGAAAGGTGAGTCGCTGCGCCGTCTTTCGGCCGATGCCCGGCAGACGGGCGAACTCGGCCACGAGCTCGTCGATGGCGCTCACCGTCAGAGAGGCGGCGCGAACGGCAGCGACGGGACCTTTCGCATCTCGGCCTGCACCATTTCGGCCGCGCGCCGCTGCGCCTCGGCGATGGCAGACAGCACCAGATCGCCCAGAAACTCCGCGTCGTGCTCGGCGAAGACGGCAGGATCGATCGTCAGCCGCCGAAGGGAGCCGCGCCCGTCGACCACGACGGCCACCATGCCGCCGCCCGCGTTCGTCTCGATGGTGCGGCTCGCCAGTTCAGTCTGCAGTTGCTGCAGCCGGCCCTGCATCTGCTGGCCGAGTTGAAAGAGCTGTTGTAGATCGGTCATGCCGTCCGGTAGTCCAGCCATGGCTCCACGCTTTCGTCTAATCCACGATCTCCAAATCTAACGCGTCCGCGGCGGTGTCGAGAGCCGGGTCCCGGGCCCGGAATTGCTTGAGCCGGTCGGCCTTGATACTGGCCTCCGACAGCGTGCCGGAGCGGGTCGGCTGGCCGCCGTCGGCCTGCGCCTCCGTCACCTTGATCCGGACGGGCTGGCCGGCGACCCGCGCGGCGATGGTTTCGATCACCATGGCCTCCGCCTGCAGCCGCTCGGCGAAGAGCGAATTCGATTCACGGAGCACCAGCGTGAGCCAGGGCGCTTCGAATCCGGCTGGGCCCGAGGCGGCCAGCGCCTCGCCAAGGAAGCGGCTCCGCGCCCGCACCTCAGCCACAATGTCCGACCACGCCTTCGTCAGCGCCTCCAGCGGCGAGCCGGCCGCGGGAGACACCGCGTTCGGTGGCGACG
>JACDDX010000260.1 GCA_013816685.1 Gemmatimonadales bacterium | reverse complement strand
CAACCAGGTGGGATTTACCACCGACATGGGCGACGCCCGCTCGACGCGCTACGCCAGCGACCTCGCCAAGGGCTTCGACATCCCGATCATCCACGTCAACGCCGACGACGCCGAGGCCTGCCTCTCGGCGGTGCGGCTGGCCATGGCGTATCGGGACCGGTTCCACCAGGACGTGCTGATCGACCTGGTCGGCTACCGTCGGCATGGTCACAACGAGGGCGACGAGCCGGCGTACACGCAGCCGAACATGTACGAGCGGATCAGGGCCCTGCCGACCGTGCGCGAGCTGTACGCACAGACGCTCGTGGCCGAGTCGGTGCTCACCGAGGAGGAGGCCGCGAAGGAGTCGGCCGAGGCGTATCAGCGGCTCGTCGACATCCAGCAGCAGTTCAAGGCGAGCATGGGCAAGGCGGGGCATCGCCCGGAAGATCCCAAGCGCCAACCCGGCGCCGGGCTCGAGGTGGACACCGCCTGCTCACCGGAATTCATCCGCGCGCTCAACGACCAGTTGCTCGCGTGGCCGGACGGTTTCCAAGTGCATCCCAAGCTCAAGCGCCAGCTCGACCGGCGCCGCGACGCGCTCGGCCCTGAGGGCGGCATCGAGTGGGCCCATGCCGAAGCGCTCGCGCTGGCCTCGCTGCTCACCGAGGGCGTGCCGGTGCGGCTCACCGGCCAGGACACCGAGCGGGGCACCTTCAGCCAGCGGCATCTCGTCCTGCACGATGTGGCGACTGGCGAGTCGCTCGCGCCCATCGCGCACCTGCCGGGTGCGCTCGCACCGATCGAGCTCCACAACAGCCCGCTCTCGGAGCTCGCCACGCTCGGCTTCGAGTACGGCTACAGCGCGGCGGCGCCCGAGGCGCTGGTGCTGTGGGAAGCGCAGTTCGGAGACTTCATCAACGGCGCGCAGGTCATCGTGGACCAGTTCCTGGCGGCGGGACTCTCCAAATGGGGGCTCACCACCCGGCTCACGCTCCTGCTGCCGCACGGCTACGAGGGCCAGGGACCGGAGCACTCGAGCGCCCGGCTGGAGCGGTTCCTCCAGCTCTGCGCCGAGGGCAACATCCGGGTGGCGAACCCCACGACGCCCGGGCAGTACTTCCATCTCCTGCGACGGCAGGCGCGGCGCAACCGGCAGCGCCCGCTGATCGTGATGACGCCGAAGAGCCTGCTCCGCCTGCCACAGGCCACGTCGAAGCTCGAGGACCTGACCACCGGCGGCTGGCGACCGGTCATTGATGACGCATGGGCGGCGCAGCAGCCGGACGCCATCACCCGTCTCGTCTTCTGCACCGGCAAGGTCTACTACGACCTGCTGGCGGAGGCGGAGAAGATGACGACATCCCGGCCGGCGGTGGTGCGGCTGGAGCAGCTGTATTCGTTCCCGTGGCCGGAGATGCGTGCGACGCTGGCGCGCTATCCCAATCTCACCGAGATCGTGTGGGCGCAGGAAGAGCCGCGAAACATGGGCGCATGGACCTACCTCGCGCCGCGATTCTCCGAGATCGCGCAGGAGCGCGATCTGCCGGTGGTGTACGTCGGCCGGCCCGAGCGCGCGAGTCCGGCGGAAGGTTATCCCGCGGCGCACGCGGCCGAGCAGAGCCGCATCGTGCGCGAGGCGCTGGAATCGGCCAGGCGCTCCGCCGAGTTGCCCACGATGCAGACGGCAGGACAGGCCGACGGATAGCCCGCGGCGGCCTGCCGACATTCGTGTCGGAGCGACCGCTGCCGGATTGCACAATTGTGACCTGATTGCCGCCCCATGAGGGCCGCGAGCCCGCTAATTTCGGGCATGCGGCCATCAACGCATGAGGCATGTGCCTTGCCTTGGTGCATTTCGCCTCGCCTTGCTTCCTGCCCCACCCACCGACCGAACTCACGATTCGCGGAGATTTCATGAAGGAGTACCTGCTGGCCAGCGACTTCGATCAGACGCTGAGCTTCAACGATTCCGGCCACGTGCTCAGCGAGATGCTCGGGATCGGCGGCTTCGCCGAGCGGACGGCGGGACTCTCCAACATCCAACTCGTGCAGCAGGGCGGCGAACTCGCCTACCTGCTGCTGCACGATCCAGAGTATCGCCGGGTCCGCCGGAGCGATCTGATTGCGGTGGGCCGGCAGATCCGTCTGAAGGAGCATCTCGGCGTGCTCTCCCGTCTGCTCGACGGGGTGGACGGCCATCGGTTCGAGTTCTACGTCATCTCGGCCGCGCCGGAGGAAGTCATCATCTCGGCGCTCGAGGGCATCGTGCCGGCGGACCACATCTTCGGCACTCGCTTCCGGTACGCTCAGTCGGGCGAAATTGAATCCATCGTGCGGGTACCGGCAGGCTACGGGAAGGTGGTCGCGCTCGAGGAGATCCGGCAGCGGCTGCCGGTGAGCTGGGATCGCGTGGTCTACGTCGGCGATGGAAGCAGTGACGTGCACGTGATGTTGAACGTGAACCGGCTCGGCGGCCTCACGATCGCGGTGTCGGAAAACCGCTATTTGACGCCGATCGCGAAGCGGACCATCCTCAGCGAGGACGGCTTGAGCATCATGGTCCCAATTCTCGAGGAGATCGCCGGGTGGGACGCGATGCGGATCCGCGCGCTGTTCGCCGTGCACGGCTTCGTGCTGCAGGATTGGGACAAGATCCGCACCGATTCACTGACGATTCGCGGACTCGCGGCGCGCGATCTGACGTTGTCGCCGCAAGCCGTGGCGTAGAGGAACGCATGCTCGCATGGATCGGGTGGGTCGCGACCGCGGCGTTTGCCGCATCCTATCTCTGTCGGGAACCGGCGGCGCTCCGCCGGGTGCAGGCCGGCGCCGCGGTGCTGTGGGTCATCTATGGCGCCCTTATCGGGGCAGCGCCCGTTGTAGTCGCCAATCTGATCGTGGCCTGCATGGCACTGTGGTCCTCGTTTGCCGGCATGGCGCACGCGCGGAGGGAGCGGGTCGCATAGCAGAAGGGCGGCCCGCTCGGGCCGCCCTCGTGGTCTCCAGCTCCCCGTGCCTTACTTTGGCAGGATCGGGCGTTCCGACGCCTGGCGAGCCAGCTCGAGGAGCGGCTCCGACAGGTGTTCCCCGTAATGCATCAGAAACACACCCCGCGAGCGTCGTTGCATGAGGAACGCTACCAGCGGGGTG
>JACDDX010000259.1 GCA_013816685.1 Gemmatimonadales bacterium | reverse complement strand
GGCTGACGGTGCACCGCCTGGCCGACCGGCTGGGCGCTGCGGCCCGCGTGGCGCCCGCCGCGGCGGTGGGCTATCTCCTTGCCGAAAGGCGCTGGGGCCACGGATGAATGCTGCAGGTGTGGTGATCAAGATCGGGGGCGGGCTGCTCGCCTCCGGCCGGCTGGAGACGGTCTGCGCGGCGGTGGCGCGCGCCGGGTACCGGTGGCCGATCGTCGTGGTGCCGGGTGGCGGGCCCTTCGCCGACGCGGTGCGCGAGACCCAGCACGCACTGGCCTTCTCCGACGGCGCGGCGCACCGGATGGCGCTGCTGGCGATGGATCAGTATGCGGAGGTGCTGGTCGAGCGGATCCCGGGCGCCGTCTGGGTGGGCGACCACGGCAAAGCGATGGCGGCACTGCGCCGTCCAGGCGTCGCGGTGCTGGCTCCTTCGAGGTGGATCGGGGCGTCCGGAGCGTTGCCCCAACGGTGGGACGTGACCAGCGACAGCGTCGCGGCGTTCGTGGCCGGCGCCCTCGATGCCACGCGCCTCGTCCTGATCAAGCCGCCGGGCGTCACCCTGAGCAGCCCCGGAGCGGTCGATCCCGACTTCACCACGACGCTGCCGGCCGGCCTCCGCTATGACTTGCTGGGCTGTGAGGATCTGGAGCGGCTGCCCGCGCTTCTTGCGACGCGCTGACCAACGCGACCGGCGCTCCAGCGACCACCCGCCGGAGGCTGGGCGTTCGCGGCGAGGAAGTCGGCAAAGGCGCGCGCCTCCATCGGGCGGCCGAAATGATAGCCCTGCAGCTCGTCGCAACCCTGTGCCTGCAGCAGCGCCACGTGGGCCTCGGTCTCGACGCCCTCCGCCGTGACCCGGAGTCCGAGAGCGTGCCCCATTGCGATGATGGCGGTGGTGATGGCGGCGTCGTCCGGATCGCTCGCGATGTCGCGGACGAAGGTGCGATCGATCTTGAGCGTGTCGAGCGGGAAGTGCTTGAGATACGCGAACGACGAATAGCCAGTCCCGAAATCGTCGACCGACAGATGCAGCCCCATCGCCCGCAGGGCGTGCATCGTGTCGGGCCCGCCCTTCTGATGATTCACCAGCACGCTCTCGGTCAGCTCCAGTCCGAGGTAGTTCGGCGCCAGCCCGCTCTCGCGCAGCAGCCGCGCGACCGTATCCGGCAACGTGCGGGTGAGCTGTCGGCACGAGAGATTGACCGACACCCGGATCGGCGGCAGCCCCGCCGCCTGCCAGTCATGGTTCTGAATGCACGCGCGCTCCAGAATCCATTCGCCCATGGGCACGATGAGGCCGTTCTCTTCGGCGAGCGGAATGAACTCCAACGGCAACAGCAGCCCCAGCTCGGGGTGCTGCCAGCGCAGCAGCGCTTCCGCGCCGATCACGCGGCCGTCGCGCGCGTCCATGATCGGCTGGTAGTGCACCGCGAACTCCTGGCGCTCGAGCGCTCGGCGGAGATCGTTCTCCAGCGTGAGCCGCTGGAGCGCGGTGGCGCTCATCGCGCGGGAGTAGCTCTGGTAGCTGCTGCCGCCCTGCTCCTTTGCCTTGTACATCGCGGTGTCGGCGTGCATCAACAGGGTCTCGAGATCCTCGCCGTCGCTGGGGTACACCGCGATGCCGATGCTCGCGTTCACGAACAGCTCGTGGGTGCCGAAGCGTACCGGGTGCGCGAAGCTTGAGAGCATCCGCCGGGCGAGCTTGGCCGCGTCCTGCGCGTCGGCGAGCCCCGGCATGATCACGGTGAATTCGTCGCCGCCAAGCCGGGCCACCTCGGGGATGAGCAGCGCGCTGGCGGGGCCGACCTCGTCCTCTCGCTCGCGGCAGCAGCTGCGGAGACGGGTCGCCACCTCCTGGAGCAACTGGTCGCCGGCTTCGTGACCCAGCGTGTCGTTGATACGGCTGAAGTGATCGAGGTCGATGAAGAAGACGGCGACCAGTTGACGGGCGCGACCGGCCGCGTCCAGCGCGGCCGCGAGGCGCTCCTTGTACGAGAGCCGGTTGGGCAGACCGGTGAGGCTGTCGACGTACGCGAGGGTCCGCACCTGATGGAGCATGCGGGCGTTGGCGAGGGCCACGGCGACCTGATCGGCGAGGCGACGCGCCTGGAGCAGGTCGTCGTCGTCGGGGGCGAGCGCGCGGCCGGTGAGCGTGATGACGCCGGAGAGCTGCCCCTGATAGCGGAGCGGCAGCACGATGAACCCGTTCGCGCCGGTGGCCAGCGGTTCGAGCCAGGCCGGTGGCGCGGCCGGGCCGAGACGGACGACGTCGGGGCCGCCAAGGAGCGCCTGCACATCACCGCTCCGGAGATCGACCCGGGCAGATCGGCGATCGCCGGTGTGCCGCTCCTGCACGAACGTCACCTGCGACTTGGATCCCTCATGCGTGACCAGCGTGATGCCGACCGCGTCGCAGGGAAAGATGCCGCCAGCGCGGTCCAGCACCGTGTCCACGATCGTCTCGACGTCCGTGGCCGCCAGCACGGTGCGATCCAGCTCCGCGGCACCGTCGAGCGCGTGGAACTGCCGCTCCAGCCGCTGCGCCATCGTGTTGAACGATTCCGCCAGCTCCTCGAACTCGTCGCCGCTGGCCACGCTCACCCGTCCCGCGAAATCCCGGCGGGCCAGCCGTCGGGTGCCCTGCTGCAGCTCTTCCAGCGGCCGCAGACTGCGTCGGATCTGGTGCATGCTGAGCAGGAGCACGGCCAGGATGGACGAGACGACGATGAAGGCGAAGGTCCGGGTGAACTCGACCATCGGCCCGAGCACCTCGTCGATCGGCTCCGCGAGCGTCACCGTCCAGGTGGGCGCGATGAAGGCGTCGCCGAGCTCGACCGATGCGTGCGCCGCCAGGACCGCCCCCGCCTCGTCGGCCGGTAACTCGGGGGCGGAGTCGAAGAAGATGTGGCTGGAGTCGTCGCTGACCGTCAGCCGCGCGGTCGGGGAGGACAGCGCAAGATCGAGGGTTCCCCACAGATAGCCGGGACTCAGCTCGCCCAGCAGCGTCCCCCGCACGCCGCCGGCCTCCATCCGCCGGAGCAGAAAGACCCGTCCCTGCCCCTGCTCGCCATGCTCCGCCCGGAGCACGGCCCGGCCCGATCGCAGCATCACCCGCTCGTCGGCGGAGGGGGCGGGCCGCGGGCT
>JACDDX010000258.1 GCA_013816685.1 Gemmatimonadales bacterium | reverse complement strand
CACCCCCGGATCCATGTGCTCATCAACAACGCCGGCATCATCACCCGTCGCCGCGAGCTCACTCCCGACGGACTCGAGACCCAGTTCGCCGTCAATCATCTGGGGCCGTTTCTCCTGACCGCGCTGCTGCTCGACGCGTTGCGCGCCTCGGCGCCGTCGCGTGTCATCACGGTGTCCTCGGGTGCACACGCGGGCGCGCGACTCGATTTCGACGATCTCATGGGCGAACGCCGGTACGATCCGACCGGCGCCTACAGTCGATCCAAGCTGGCGAACATCCTGTTCACCCGCGAGCTCGCCCGGCGTCTCGCGGGCTCCGGCGTCACCGCCAACTGCCTCCACCCGGGCGTAATCGCCACCCGGCTGCTGTCGGACTACATGGGCGCGCCGATTGGATTGGCAGCTCGGCTGTTCGGCGGATCGCCGGGAAAGGGCGCCGAGACGATCGTGTACCTGGCCGCGTCGCCCGATGTGGCCGGCACCACCGCCGAGTATTTCGAGCGACGCAAGGCCGTCCGGCCGGCGGCGGCGGCATACGACACCGACAGCGCGCGCCGTCTGTGGGAGGTCAGCGAGCGACTGACCGCGGTCTCCACTTGACCAGGCGCCCCTGGGCGGCGAACGTCCCGGCATGCCTATCTACGACTTTCGCTGCTCCGACTGCGACACCGCGTTCCAGCAGCTCGTCCGGGGCGAGACCAAGGTTGCCTGTCCATCGTGCGGTGCCCGGAAGCTCGAGCGCCTGATGTCGGTTACCGCCCGTCCCAATGGTGGCGGCAATGCCGCGCCGGCCGACGTGAGCCGGATGGGACCGCCGGCCGGCGGCGGGTGCTGCGGCGGCGGCTGCCACATGCACTGAGCCACCGCAACGCGCCTGACTGAGAAGCATCGTTCGCCCTCCCCTTGACATTAGCATAGGCTCAAGCGAGGATTAGCCGCCACTAAACACTGGATTCTTGTGCACGCCGCCGCTCCCGATGTCCTGACCCGCTCGGCCGAGGACTACCTCAAGGCCATCTTCCGGCTCACTGCCGAAGGTCGCCACGCCTCCACCAGCGACATCGCCCACCTGCTCGACCTTTCCGCCCCGTCCGTAAGCGCCATGATCAAGCGTCTGTCCGATCAGGGCTTGCTGGAGCACGTCCCCTACAAGGGCGTACAACTCACTGGCGAGGGCCGCCGGGTCGCGCTGCGGGTGGTGCGACGGCACCGGCTGATCGAGACCTATCTCGTCGGCTGCCTCAACTACACCTGGGACACGGTGCACGATGAAGCCGAGCGGCTGGAGCATGCCGCGTCCGACACCCTGGTCGAGCGGATGGCGGCCGTGCTGGGTCACCCGGCGGTGGACCCCCACGGCGATCCGATCCCCACGGCCGACGGCGCCATTGCGGAGCCGGCGGAGACCCCGCTGAGCGCTGTCGAGGTCGGTCACACCGTGTCCGTGGGCCGGGTCGCCGAAGGGGAGCCCGAGCGCCTCCGGTACATCGCCTCGGTCGGGCTGCGGCCTGGAGTCGTGGTCACCGTGGTCACCCGGCAGCCATTCCAGGGCCCGATTACCGTGCACGCGGACGGCGGCGATCATGTGATCGGGCACGACCTCGCCCAAACCATCTACTGCGTGCGGGCGCATCCGTCCCGCGGTGCAGATGCAAACAGGGAGGCCGGCCGATGAACGCGGCTTCCACACCCCCGATCGAGGAGCTCTCCGGCTGGCGCTTTCCACGCACCATGCCCAGCCTCCCGGAGTCGCATCACACGGTCGCGGTGCCGAGCGGGGTCGGGTTCTGGCGCAAGGCGCTCGCCTTTGCCGGACCCGGCTACATGGTCGCGGTCGGCTACATGGATCCGGGCAACTGGGCGACCGATCTCGCCGGCGGCGCCCGCTTCGGCTACGCGCTGTTGAGCGTCATTCTCCTCAGCAACCTGATGGCAATCCTGCTGCAGGCGCTCTCGCTCAAGCTCGGCATCGTCACCGGGCGCGATCTGGCGCAGGCGTGTCGCGACCACTATTCGCGGCCGGTGAGCTTCGTCCTCTGGGTGCTCTGCGAGATCGCCATCGCCGCGTGCGACCTGGCCGAGGTCATCGGCTCGGCCATCGCGCTGAACCTGCTGTTCGGCATTCCGCTCATCTGGGGCGTCTGCCTTACGGCGCTCGACGTGCTGCTGATCCTGCTGCTGCAGAACCGGGGCTTCCGCTACCTGGAGGCGTTGGTCATCGCGCTGGTGGCGAGCATCGGCATCTGCTTCGCGGTCGAGCTCTTCATGGCCCGGCCGGCGCTCGGCGGGATGATGCTCGGCCTGATTCCGCAAACCCGGATCGTCACCGATCCCGCCATGCTCTACATCGCCATCGGGATACTCGGCGCCACCGTCATGCCGCACAACCTCTATCTGCACTCGTCGATCGTGCAGACGCGGAAGGTGCTGCCCGACGAGGCTTCGAAGCGCGAGGCGGTCAAGTTCGCCACGCTGGACTCGACCGCGGCGCTGCTGTTCGCCTTCTTCATCAACGCGGCCATTCTCATCCTCGCGGCGGCGACCTTTCATCAGAGCGGCCATCAGGGTGTCGCCGAAATCGGCGATGCCTACCGGCTGCTGACGCCGCTCCTGGGCACCACCATCGCCAGCACCCTGTTCGCCGTGGCGCTGCTCGCCTCGGGGCAGAACTCGACGATCACCGGCACGCTGGCCGGGCAGATCGTGATGGAGGGCTTCCTCAACATCCGCTTGCCGGCCTGGCTGCGGCGGCTGATCACCCGACTGATCGCGATCATTCCTGCCATCATCGTCACCGCGCTCTACGGCGAGCGCGGAGCGGGCAGCCTGCTGATCCTGAGCCAGGTGATCCTGAGTCTCCAGCTCTCGTTTGCCGTGGTGCCGCTGGTCTACTTCACCGGGCAGCGCAGCAAGATGGGTGGGTTCGTCAACGCGCCCTGGCTCGCGGCGACGGCCTGGGCGGTGGCGGCTGTCATCATCGGGCTCAATGGCTGGCTCTTGGTGGGGACGTTCCGGGAGTGGCTGGCGTAGGAACTGCGGGCTGGGCGCAGGGAGGTCGCCCGCGCCCAGCCGGTCCTCACCGAACGACCACGACCCCCGTCATCGTAGGATGGAAGTCGCACGCGTAGGCGTAGGTCCCCTGCGC
>JACDDX010000257.1 GCA_013816685.1 Gemmatimonadales bacterium | reverse complement strand
GGTGCTCATGATCTCCTCGATGCCGCCCGAGGAGGCCACGGTGCGTTCGCTCGGACTCGGGGCCGCCGATTTCATCCCCAAGCCGTTCCGGGTGCGGGAGCTGCTGGCGCGGGTGAAGGCGCACCTCAGGGTGGGGCAGGAGTTGAACCAGGCCCGGGCCGAGGCACGCTCGCGCACCGAATTGATGGACATCATGCAGGAGATCACCGCGACGCTGAAGCCGGACGAGATCTATCAGATCCTCGTCCGGCGCGTCGCGCAGGCGCTCGGCATCTCGCGCTGCTCGATCCTGCTCGCCGGGCCTGATGAGAACGAGGGAACGGTCGTCGCGGCCTACGAGAACCCGATCATTCAGAACCTGCAGGTGGACCTCGGCCGCTACCCCGAAGTCCGTCAGGCGTTTGCCAGCGGCGAGACGATCCTGGTGCGCGACACCCGTACCGATCCGCTCTTTCACGGGGTGCGCGCCGACTGGGAGTCGGCGGGCCAGCTGGTGCCGACCCGATCGGCCATCGTCATCCGCTTCTCGCTCCGGATGGAGCCGGCCGGCGTCTTCTTTCTGCGTACGGTGGACGACGATCCGCCGCTCACCGAGCAGGACGTGCAGTTCGCCGAGCAGGTGATCGCGGCCGCGGTGGCGGCGCTCGAGAAAGCGTACGACATGGAGCAGGCGGTGCAGGGACAGGAGCAGATGCGCCACCTGGCCGAGACCGATGCCCTCACCGGGTGCTTCAACCGGCGGGCGCTGATGGAGAAGCTCGAACAGGAGATGGACCGCGCCGCCCGCTACGCCACCATGCTCACCGGCATGATGGTGGACATCGACAATTTCAAGCCGATCAACGACACCTATGGCCACCTGGTAGGCGACCGGGTGCTCAAGCAGCTCGCCGCCCTGCTCAAGCGCGAGCAGCGCTCGGTCGATGTCGTCGCGCGCTACGGTGGTGAGGAATTCGTCGTGCTGCTGCCAGAGACGACGGCTGCCGAATCGCGGAACTTCGCCGAACGGATTCTCAAGCGGGTCGCGAGCTACGAGTTCGGTGAGGCCGACCGGCCCGTGCGCGTCACCATCAGTATCGGCATTGCCACCTATCCCGACGAGCGGGTGAGCGACGGCGAGTCGCTGCTCAACCTGGCCGACAGCCATCTGTACCGCGCCAAGAACGACGGCCGGAACCGCTTCCGCGATTGACCGTCCGGCGCTGCCCCCGCTGCCAGACGAGCTATGAGGCTCCGGCACGGTATTGCGTCAAGGATGGCTCGCCGCTCGTGGAGGCCGACCAGCCTTCCGACGCAGGGCTTCGTCCGTCCGTCCAACCCTCGCTTGCCTCCAGTCCATTCGAGGACCCCGCACCTGCGGCGTCGCTGCTCACGCTGAGCGGTCAGGTCCTCGACGGCCGCTACCGGATCGGCAAGCGGCTGGGTGAGGGTGGCATGTCGTACGTGTACCGAGGCGAGGAGATCGAGACTGGGCGGCAACTGGCCGTCAAGATCCTCATTCCTCGCCTTGCCCGTGATCCCGCCTCGGTGGAGCGCCTCCGCCGCGAAGCGACCATTGCCACCAAGCTCGAGCATCCGAACGTCTGCCCGATCCTCCGGCTCGGCGAGGCCGGCAACGGTCTGATCTACCTGGTAATGCCGTATCTGGAAGGTGAGCCGCTGAGCGAACACGAGGCCAGGCGCGGACCGTTCTCGGTGGCCGAGGGCATTCCGCTGCTCGAGCAGATGTGCCGCGGCCTCCAGCACGCGCACGATCTGGGCATCATCCACCGTGACCTCAAACCCGAGAATGTCATGCTCGTCCCCGACGCGACGATCGCGGGCGGGGCCCCGTTCCGGGCCGTGGTCATGGATTTCGGTCTGGCGAAGGAGCGACGGGCGGGACCGGCGGTGGTCAAGCTGACCCAGACGGGGATCGTCCTGGGCACCCCCGAGTTCATGAGTCCGGAGCAGATCCGCGGCAAGCCGCTCGATGGTCGCAGCGACGTCTATGCGCTGGGCGTGCTCGCCTTCGAGCTGTTCACCGGCCAGTTGCCGTTTTCCGGGAAGACGGCGCAGGAGACGATGATCGCCCGCCTCAAGGGGGCGCCGATGCCACTGCGCGAGGCGCGGCCCGAGCTCCCGGCACGGCTGGAGGCGGTCATCCTTCGCGCCCTCACCATCGATCCGAACGAGCGCTACGGTACAATGGACGAGCTGGCCCACGCCTTTGTCTCGGCGACCAGCCCGGGAGTACTGGGTCGCCTGTTCCGCCGCTGAGGCCGCTCGTCAGTCGCGGTCCTGCGGGGACGGAGACCCGAGAGCCTTCAGTCGCCCGAACCGTCTCATGAACCGGCGATCAATCCGGTCCTTGAGTCTCAGCACCCAACGTCCGCGGATCGCCACCGCGCCGTAGGAGAGGATCCCTCGCCCGTCGCCGGTGTTCAGCAGCGCCAGGAAGCGATGCTGGGGACGATACGGCCGAAGCTTTCCGGGGGCGCCAAGACTCACGGCCAGGTTGCGCCACAGCACCGGTCCCTCCCGAACTGAAAACACCCCGGCCTTGGGCAGC
Organism: Gemmatimonadales bacterium; assembly: GCA_013816685.1. Taxonomy (GTDB): domain Bacteria; phylum Gemmatimonadota; class Gemmatimonadetes; order Gemmatimonadales; family GWC2-71-9; genus JACDDX01. The sequence goes on along the minus strand of JACDDX010000257.1, from coordinate 641 downwards.
GCCGGATGATGCCTCAAGCCCGCGGCGTCGCCCGACACGAACACGTTCGGATGGGAGACCGACCGGAGGGTGTCGTCCACCAGGGCGAATCCGTCCCGATCAGTGGCCAGACCGGACTCGCCAAGGAGTGCCGGGGCCTCCGCCCCCGTGGCCCAGACGATGAGGTCGGCCGGCAACCCGCGTCCGTCCGACAACCGCACCCTCCCCCGATCCACCCGACCGACTTCGACGTCCAGCTTCGTTGCCACACTCTGCTCGGCAAGCACCTGCGCGGCCAGACGTCCGGCGCTCGCCGACCGCTCCGGAAGCAACCGGGCGAAGCCTCCGACGACCGTCACCCGTCCGCCTGCACAGTGTGCCAGACGAAGCCGAGCCCGGATGTTGAGCGCGGTCTCGACTCCGGCGGCGCCGGCGCCGGCAACGACGATTGCGGGCGTACCGCGCTCCCGCACCAGCCGCTCGAGCTCGGGAACCAGCCGGACCGTGTGGTCGATCGGCTTCAGCGGAATCGCCAAGGTGCCGCCGGACACCCGCGGCGCAGTGACCGACGCTCCGATGGCAAGTGAAAGGACGTCGTAGGCGAGCAGTTCCCCATCCTCGAGCCTCACCCGGCCTTCACTGGGTTGAATCGCCGTGACCCG
>JACDDX010000256.1 GCA_013816685.1 Gemmatimonadales bacterium | reverse complement strand
GCAACTACCAGCCGGCGGCTGCAGCTCGAGCAGAACAGCGCATCGGTCTCCGGCCGCGGACCGCAGGTGGCGCACACCGCACCGCCGATCTCCGCTTCGCCCGCGCGCAGCAGCCGGAGCCGGGCGTCGATCATTCCCTCGACCGCATCGCCCTTTACCAGCGCGCCCTCGTCCCGCAGCGCCACCAGCGCCGACTCGGTGTACTTCGCCTTCAGCATCTCGTAGTCTCCGTCCGAGAGCTTGCCCGTCTCCCGGTCGAACTCGATCTCCTTGAGCGCCGCCAGTGCCACACCCTTGGGCGTCTCCTCCGGGTCGATCGGCTCCACGACTTCGGGCTTCGGCGTCGCTGGCCGCACCACCGGCTGGAGCACCAGCCATAACGCGAGCAGCCCGACGCCAAGCGACGCAACCGCCTCCCAGACCATTAGTCCTCGACCTCCGCCAGCTCTCGCTTGAGCCGCTCCATCTCATCGTCGCTCGCCGTTGGCGACGGGCTCACCTGCACGCCCACCGACCCCGCCGGCCTGGCAGCCGCCACCGCCCTCCGTCTGGTCACCAGCGCCACCAGCGCGCCCCCAGCCGCCGTGATCAGCACGCCCGGTACCAGGTAGCCCGCCAGGTTGAAGCCCTGCGGCTTCGGCGCCATCAGCGCCTTCTCCCCGTACTTCGCGACGAACGCATCCAGAACTCCCTGCGCGGACTTCCCCTCGGCGCGGAGCGCCAGCACCTCGCGGTGCAGCGCCGGCGAGTACGTGCACGAGAAGTCGGTCGTCCGGCAGGTGAACACGTCCAGCGTACACCCGCAGTTGCAGGCCAGCCGCTTCTCGATGGCCTGGAGCTCGAGATCGTTCTCGTGCTTGCCAGTCGGCGCCCTCGGACGCCCCAGGGCCCCCGGATTGCCCAGCGTTCCCGTCGCCCCGCGGCCCGCCAGTGAGTCCTGCGGCTGCGCCAGCGGCAGCAGCGCCGCCGCACCCAGCCCGCGGAGCAGAAAGTCCCGACGTCGCATCGACTCGGACATCACTCCCCCGCTCCCGCGAGCGCCACTTCGTAGCCAGCCTGCACCCGCCGGGGACTCAGCACCGGCCCGCCGCCCGGCCACATCGTGATGATGCCGCCCAGCGCCAGCACGAATCCGCCCGCCCAGACCCACCAGACCAGCGGGTTGATGTTGAAGCGGTAGACCGCTTCCTCGGTGCCGTTCACCGAGCCGGCGAAGACGATGTAAATGTCCTCCTGGAGATTGCTCCGGATGCCGACTTCGGTGGATGGCTCGAAGGTTGGCCGCTTGAAGCTGTCGATGTGCTGCCGCTTCTCCGACGTCATCACCCCGGCCGGGCGACCGTCCTTCTGGACCTCGACCGTGGCCGCCGAGACGAAGCGGTTGAGCGCCTCGTACTGGGAGATGCCGACGTGGGTGAAGCGGTACGTATGCCCGAACGGGCTCCGCAGCATCACCGACTCGCCCGGCTTGAGCGTGGCCTCTTCCTCCACCTTGAACGCCATCCCCGCGAACGCCACGAAATAAATGAGGATGCCGAGGTGGACCAGGTAGCCGCCGTAGCGCCGGCGGTTCCGGCCGGTGAGCCGTACAAAAGCCAGAGGGAGACTTTCACCGTGCATCCGCCGCCGCGCGCGGGTGCCGCGCCAGAACTCCTGGGTGATGGTGCCGAGGACGAAGCCGCCGAGCGCGATCGCCATGATCGCGTAGAAGTCGCGGACGCCGGCCGCGAGCAGCCCGACCAGCACCACGGCGCCCGACGCGAGCGGCGCGATGAACTGCCGCCGGAGATTGGCGGCCGACGCCTTCCGCCACGCGATCAGGGGCCCGATGCCGGTGAGTCCCAGCAGCAGCAGCCCCAGTGGAATGTTGACCCGGTTGAAGAACGGAGCGCCGACCGTGATCTTGCTGCCCCGCACCAGTTCGGACAGAATCGGGAAAAGCGTTCCCCACAGCACTGAGAACGCGATCCCAACCAGCAGCAGATTGTTGAACAGGAATGCCGCTTCCCGGCTCAGCACCGACTCCAGCCGTACGTCGGCCTCGAGCTCGGGCCAGCGGGTGTAGAGCAGCGTGAACGCCAGGATGCCCGCCACCAGCAGGAAGCCAAGGAAGAAGTAGCCGACGTTCGACTGGGTGAAGCTGTGCACGCTCGCGATGACGCCCGAGCGGGTGATGAACGTGCCGAAGATGCTGAGCAGGAAGGTCCCGACGATGAGCCCCAGGTTCCAGCGCTTGAGCATCCCCCGCTTCTCCTGGATCATCACCGAGTGCAGGAACGCGGTCATCGTGAGCCAGGGCAGGAAGCTCGCGTTCTCCACCGGGTCCCATGCCCAGTAGCCGCCCCAGCCGAGCTCGACGTAGGCCCACCACATCCCCAGCGTGATTCCGATGGACAGGAAGAGCCACGAGACCAGCGTCCACTTCCGGATCGCATGGATCCAGCCGGTGTCGAGCCGTCTCGAAAGCAGCGCCGCCACCGCAAAGGCGAACGGAATGGTGATGCTGATGTAGCCGAGGTAGAGCATCGGGGGATGGATGATCATCCCCACGTTCTGGAGCTGCGGATTGAGCCCGCGTCCATCGGCCGGCGTGAACGGCAGCCGCTCGAACGGATCGGCGGCGAAGATCATGACGCTGGTGAAGAAGGCGACGACCGCCGAGGTGACACCCGCAACGTACGGCATCAAGGGCGCGTAGCGCCGCGACGTGAGGAGCTGGGCCAGCGCGCCGAACAGCGAGAGCACCACGGCCCAGAAGAGCAGCGAGCCCTTCTGCCCGGCCCAGAAGGCCGACACGATGAAGTAGCTGGGCAGATTCCGGGCGGTGTACGCCCACACGTATTCCATGTTGAAGTCGTGACTGATCAGCCCTTTCCAGAGGCTGATTGACGCCACGACGAGGCAGCCGAAGATCGCGTACACCGAGCGGGTGATGGTGACGGCGAGCTCGGGCCGGGCGCGCCAGCGTCCCGAGAACGAGAGGGCGACCGTCCAGAGACCGAGCAGGAGGCTCGCCCAGAGCGCGAACTGGCCCAGCAATGTCATCGGTTCACACCTTCTTGGGCGTGGCCTCGTAGCGGGAGCCGCACTTAGCCAGCACGTCGGTTGCCCGGATCACCCCGTCACGCCCGAGCCGGCCCTCCACCACGACCTCGATGTCGCTGGCGTCGGTGAAGGTGTCGGGGACCAGACCGCGATAGGTGACCGGATAGGTCTTGAGCC
>JACDDX010000255.1 GCA_013816685.1 Gemmatimonadales bacterium | reverse complement strand
GGTGGTGGGAGAGTAGGCCGTCGCCAGCCTCACATTGAAAATGCCCCGCCATCCAGGCCAGGATGCCGGGGCATTTTCACCTGCATACGCGCCCGCGGTACACTACGTCCCTTCACACCTAACGCTGCTTCGTGACGGCCCCTACGAGTTCGAGCGCCGCCTTGGCCGACCGCTCTGCCCTCCCCGAGCCTCCACACTCTTACTTTTGCGCCGCGCAGATCGAAGGCGCTCCTCCCGTCACCAGCTCTACCGCATCCCGCTATGATTGGCGCCATGCCCCGCTCCGGACACATCGCGCTCGCCGGGTTGCCCAATGTCGGCAAGTCGTCGCTGCTGAACGCTCTGGTCGGACAGCACCTGGCCATCGTGAGCGCCAAGGCTCAGGCCACCCGGATTCCGGTGGTCGGGCTGAGGACCGATGGCGAGGTACAGTTCGTTCTGCACGACCTGCCCGGGCTGCTCGATCCCTCGTACCTGCTTCAGGAACGGATGCGTGCGCTGGCGCTGGACGCGTTGCTCCGCATGGACCTCATTCTCCATCTGCATCCGGCGCCGACTGCTCCCGCCCCGGACTTTGCCAAGCTCGCCGGCCTCGAACGGGCCCCGGCGGCGCCGGTCCTCACGGTCTATACCAAGGGCGACCTGGTGCGGCCAGCGCCGCGCGCCGCGCTGGCCGCGGACGCGCTGGTCGTCTCGGCCGATCGCGGCGACGGGCTCGAGCCGCTGCTCCTGGCGATCGCTTCGAGGCTGCCGGAGCGCGACTTCGGCTTCGATCCCGATGATGTCGGCACGCAGCCCGTGCGATTTTTCGTCGTCGAGTACCTGCGCGAGGCCGCCTTCGAGCTGCTCGGCGACGAGCTGCCCTACTCGTTCACCGCCGAGGTGGAGGAGTTTCGCGAAGCCGAGGCGCCGATGTACATTCGGGCGACGTTGTTCGTGGAGCGGGAGTCGCAGAAAGGCATGGTCATCGGGCGCGGCGGACAGACGATCAAGGCAATCGGCGCGCACGCGCGCCAGCGGCTGGAGGCGCTCACCGGCGCTCGCATCTATCTCGATCTCTGGGTCAAGGTGCTGCCGCACTGGCGCAAGAATCCCGGGGCGCTGGCTCGCTTCGGCTTCCCACCATCGGACCTGGAGACCGCATGACCCTGCCGCCCGAACTGCTCGCGATCCTCGTCTGCCCGAAGTGCAAAGGCGAGCTCGAGTACCGTCACACCCCCGAGTCCCTCGTCTGTCACGTCGACCGTCTGGTGTATCCGGTCGAGGACGGGATTCCCATCATGCTCATCGACGAAGCCAAGCCGCTGTAGCCCGTTCCGTTTCCCATGTCACCTCCACAGCTGAGCGGCGGCGCGCAGCGGGTGCTCGATACCGCGCGCGCCGAAGCCGAGCGGCGCCGGCACGATGCCATCGGCGTTGAGCATCTGCTGCTGGCACTGCTGAGCGAGAACGCCGCGACCCGCGAGATCTTCCGTCGCCTGAACCTGGACGAGGCGACCGCGACGGAGCGTCTGGAGCTGGCCGCCCGACGCAGCCGGGCGAGGGCCGACGGCGACACGCTGTCGCTCACCAGCAATGCGCGACGGGTGATCGACACCGCCGGACGCGTCGCCAGGGAGCAGTGCGGCGAGCCGACCATGGAAGACCTGCTCCGGGCGGTGCTCGCCGAGCCGCGCGGCGTAGTCGCCAAAATGTTGAGCGAGGCCGGTCTGCCCGCCGAAACGGTCGAGACCACCGTAGCGGAAGTTCTGGCGGGCGCGAAGTCTCCCAGGCAGCACACCGGCGGCGAGAGAGTCTCGAAGAAAGCCGCCGACGTGACGGCCCCGTCCGCACCCCGATGGCGTTACGTGCTGCTAGCGGCCGTGCCGGTCAGCATGATTCTGGGCTACGTCCTGCACGCCGCCCCGCTCTGGGTCTTCATCACCGCCTGTCTCGGGGTGCTCCCGCTGGCCAGCTACATGGGTGAGGCCACCGAGCATCTCTCCGCACGCACTGGCCCGACAATCGGTGGGCTCCTCAACGCAACCTTCGGGAACGCGGCCGAGCTGATCATCGCCATCGTAGCGCTCCGGGCCGGGCTGGTCGACCTGGTCAAAGCCTCGATTACCGGGAGCATCCTCGGCAACCTGCTGCTGATCCTCGGCCTCTCGCTGGTAGCCGCCGGACTCAAGCGCCCCGAGCTCAAGTTCAACCGGACGACCGCGGGTATGAGTGCGGGGATGATGGCGTTGGCCGTGGTGGCGATGGTGTTTCCCGCGCTCTACCACTCCACCCATCCCGCCGCGGGACGCCAGCTCGCCGAGCTGCGGATGTCGGAGGGCGTCAGTGTCATCCTGCTCGCGACGTATGGACTGTCGCTGCTCTTCACGCTGAAAACACACCGGCGGCTGTTCGGGGGCGGCGCGCATCCGACGGAAGGTCCGACCTGGAGTGTGGGTCGCGCGGTGCTGACGCTCGCGCTTGCAACCGTTGGGGTTGCCATCGAGTCCGAGCTGCTGGTGCATGCCGCCGAAGCCGCGACGGTGGCGGTGGGGATCTCCCCCGTCTTCCTCGGACTGATCATCATTCCGATCATCGGCAATGCCGCGGAGCACGCCGCGGCAGTCGTGCTGTCGCGGAAGGGCCAGATCGATCTCGGCCTGCAGATCGCGCTGGGATCGAGCGCCCAGGTCGCCCTGCTGATCGCGCCGATCCTGGTGTTCGTCGGCGTGCTGCTGGGTGTGAACATGAACCTGGTCTTCTCGCCGTTCGAGGTGATGGCGCTGGGTCTTGCCACGATCGTGACGGCGATCATCACGCTGGATGGCGAGTCGCACTGGTTCGAAGGCGTCCAGCTGCTGGCGGTGTATCTGATGCTGGCCGTGGGGGCGTACTTCCTGTGAGCGGTCGGGCGGGGTGGCGGGCAACAGCCGACTTGGCGCCTGCCGGCGTGCGAGCTAGCTTCACCTCAATCCTTACGAGAGGCTCTGGGTGAGGACTCGCCCGACGATTCTCTTCTTTTCGCCGGACGATTGCCCGGTCCCGTCTCTGGTCCGCCAGTGGGCAGGCGCGCATGCGTTTCCACTGCTGACGTTCACGGATTCGGCCGAGGTGGACGCCATCGTGCTGCGCGGCCATCCGTGTCTCCTGTTCGTCGACGCCGAGCAGACGGGTGATGGCGGCCTGGACCTCGTGCGTCGGCTCAAGAGCGATGCGTTCACCGCGATCGTACCGGTGACGGCACT
>JACDDX010000254.1:404-3224 GCA_013816685.1 Gemmatimonadales bacterium | reverse complement strand
CCAGTGCTCGGACCTCGTCGCCCCGTCTGAGCAGCGCCTCGACGACGTGGCTGCCCACGAAGCCGGTCGCGCCGGTGACCAGCGCCTTCACAGCCCGCGATCGTACAGACGATAGGTCTTGTAGACGCGAAACGTCATCTTCTCGAGCCCCGCGTTCATGGCGGGGTTGTCCTCGAGGATCCAGCCCGCCTCACCCCAGTAGATGCCGCGCTCGCCGGACCGCGTCCAGATCCAGTGATAGAGCATCGCATCCACGCCTTTGCCCCGGAACTCGGGAAGCACCCCCAACAGCATGATCCTCGCCCGCCGGATCTTCCGGGCCTTGAGCGCCCACAGCAGCTTGAGGATCATCGGAAAGAGCCGCCCGTCGCGGTTCTGCCGGAACACCACATTCAGATCCGGCAGAGCGATGGCGAAGCCGATGATCCGGCCGTCCTTCTCGGCGAAGGGCACCATGTCCGGAACGACCACCGGCTTGAACTGCCCGGCCAGGTGGTCGATCTCATGCTCGGTCATGGGGACGAAGCCCCAGTTCTTCTCCCAAGCCGAGTTGTAGAGCTGCTTGACCCGTTCGACATCGCCGCGGAAATCGCGCATGTTGAGCGGCCGGAGCGTGATGCCCTGCCGCTGGCGGATGAGCTCGGTGCCCTTCGCCAGCCGCTCCGGCACCGGCACGTAACCGGCTTCGCTGCCGCCCTGGTAGACCCAGAGATCCTTGGCCTTGGCGAAGCCGGCGCGTTCGAGCAGGGCGACGTAGTAGCGGGGATTGTGCGGCATCATCAGGGCGGGCGGCGTGTCGAACCCGTCCACCAGCAGCCCGCATTCGTCGTTGACCGAGAACGACGCGGGGCCCCGGATCGTATCGAAGCCCCGTTCACGGAGCCACGTCGCCGCCGTCTCGAACAGCGCGTCGGCCACCGGCTGCTCGTCCACGCACTCGAAGAACCCGAAAAACCCGACCTGGTCGCCGTGGGTCTCGTTGTGGAGCCGGTTGGCGATCGCGGCGATCCGGCCGACGACCGTACCGTCCCGCTCGGCGATGAAGTATTCGGCTTCGGCGTGCTCGAAGAAGGGATTGGCTCGGCGATCGAGCAGTGCGGCGACGTCGCGACGCAACGGCGGGACCCAGAGCGGGTCCCGCGCGTGGAGCTTGTAGGGCAGGTCGATGAACCGCTTGAGGCCCTGCCGGTCGGTCGCCGCGCGGACGCGCAGCGTCGCCGTCAGATGACCCCCAGTCCCCGTCCGATCCGGCCGAACTGCTCGAGGGCGAAGTCGATCTGGTCGAACGTGTGCGTCGCCATGAGGCTGGTGCGGAGCCGGCATTGGGACGGCGGAACGGCCGGGAACACCACCGGGTTGGTGAAGACACCCGCGTCGAACAGCCGTCGCCACATGAGGAAGGTCTTCTCGAGCGGACCGATCAGCACCGGCACGATCGGCGTCTCGGTGGGGCCGATGTCGAAGCCCAGATGCCGGAAGCCTTCCTGCAGCCGCCGCGTATTCGCCCACAGGTGCTGCCGGCGCTCCGGCTCCGCCTGCAGCACTTCGAGCGCGGCCAGCACGCCCGCGGTGTTCGCCGGGGGGAGCGAGGCGGTGAAGATGAGCGGGCGGCTGTGATGTCTGAGGTAGTGAATGACGTTTTCCGTGCCGGTGACGAAGCCGCCGATCGAAGCGAGTGATTTGGAGAAGGTTCCGGCGATGATGTCGACCTCGTCCGTCAGCCCGAAGTGGGCGGCGGTGCCGTCGCCGTTGGGGCCGAGCACGCCCAGCGAATGCGCGTCGTCGAGGGCGAGCGCTGCGCCGTGGCGCCGGGCCACCTTCACCAGCCCGGCGACATCCGCGATGTCGCCCTCCATCGAGTAGATGCCGTCCACGATCACCATGGCGCCGCGCGAGGTGCCGTTGCGCTCGAGTCGACGCTCCAGACCGGCCAGATCGCCGTGATTGAAGCGCTCGGTCTCCCCGTACGACATCCGCGCCCCGTCGACGATCGACGCATGGTCGAGCTTGTCCAGAAACACCACGTCACCGCGGCCCACGAGGCCGGAGATCAGACCGAGATTGGCGGAGTACCCGGTGGAGAAGACGAGGCACGCCTCCTTGCCCAGGAACTCGGCCAGCGCCGCTTCGAGCTGCTCGTGCAGATCCAGCGTGCCGTTGAGGAACCGGCTCCCCGTGCACCCCGATCCGTAGCGCGACAACGCGCGCGAGGCCGCCTCGAGCACCCTGGGGTGATGGGTCAGACCGAGGTAGTTGTTCGACCCCAGCATGATTCGCTTTTGCCCGTCGATGACCACGACGGTGTCTTCCGACTCGGAGATCGGATTGAAATACGGATATAGCCCTGCCGCCTGCACCTCACGCGCCTTCGTGAACTGGCGGCATTTCTCGAACAGGAGGACTTGCTGAAGTTCCTGAGTGCTCACGAGGCCTCGGCCTTGAAGGGAGGTGGGGGAACGCACCCACATCACTTTGAACGGCAAGGGGTTAAATTATCGATGGCGGTGAGGTATCACAAGCTGCCCGACGTGGCGGTCACACTATCGTGATGTGGACGGCTTGACCGGCGCCGGGGAACTTCCAACGTTGTTGACTGTTTCCAGTGAAGCGGGCGCCATCGCCCGCCGATCCGCCGGTTCCGACCGGCCCCGATGCGAGGTTCCCATGGCCGATTTGGACTCAGAGACGGGCTCCGCTTCCCGCCGGCATTTTCTTCGTTCCGTGACGCTCGCCGCGATCGGGGTCGCTGGCAGCGCAGCCCTGGGTGACGCGCAGCGACTGCTGGCTCTGCCCCGGGTGTCCGGACCGGACCCCGAGGTC
>JACDDX010000254.1:0-394 GCA_013816685.1 Gemmatimonadales bacterium | reverse complement strand
AGCCTCGACATGCCCCTGGTGGCCGAGGACGGCCGTGTGGTGCCGGTGATCATCGAGAGCGACCTGCCGATGACCACCACCAGCTACGTGCGCGGCGTGCATCTGATCGTCGACCACAATCCCGATCCGCACCTGGCCGTTTTCCATCTCACGCCCGCAGCGGGCCAGGTCTCGCTGTCCACCCGGATCAAGATGAAGCGATCGACCTGGGTTCGAGCGATCCTCGACACCAACGGCGACGCGGTCTGGGCCGGGTACGCGCGGGTGCAGGTCTCCCTCAACGGATGCGGATGATGAACTCCACTACCGGCGACGCCAGGATCCGCCTGCCCGACGCAATCCGTCGCGGCGAGATCATCAACGTGAACTCGATCATCTCTCACCCGATGGACAC
>JACDDX010000253.1 GCA_013816685.1 Gemmatimonadales bacterium | reverse complement strand
CGCCCGAGAAGATCCACATCGGCAGCATCACCAGGTTCATCAGCCCGGACACGCCTTCGGTCGTGGACGCGCGCGATGCGATCAGCAGGCCGAGCGCGCCGAACGCGAGCGAGGAGAGAACGCAGACTAGCGCCAGCGTGCCGATCGCACCCCGGATCGGGACCCCGAACACCAGCGTTGCGAACCCCAGCAGCAGGGTGACCTCGACCACCAGCATCGTCAGCCGGGACAGCAGGAACGACAGCAGGTACTGGGTCCGTGACATCGGCGTCGCGACCAGTCGCTTGAGCAGCCGCTTCCGCCGCGCATCCACGATCGCGAAGCCCAGTCCCCAGATGCCGCTGCCCATAAGGTTCATGCCGAGAAGCCCGGGTACCACGAAATCCACGTAGCGCGCACCCACCTCGCGCACCCGCTCCTCTCTCACGCCGACCGGCCGCGCCGCGCCGCCGCCCTGCTGGATCGCCGCGTCTACCTGCAGCCGCGCCAGCCGACTGTCGGGCCGCTCCTCGTCGTAGCGGTAGCGGACGCTGCCGCCGCCGTCCGGGATCACGACGAGCGCCACGCGCCCCGTGCGGAGCGCGAGTGCCGCCGCCGAGTCGTCGAGCTGCCGGACCGTCACACCCGGAGCGGCCGCGAGCCCGGTCGCGAGTTGCGCGGATGCGTCGCGACCTCCGACGACCGCGATTGGCGTCGGCTGCGGTTTCTGATTCCGGAACGCGAGCCCGAGTCCCGCCGTCAGCAGCACGGGGAAGAGAAAGACCCAGAACAATGCTTCCGGCTCGCGCAGGAACTCGCGGTAGCGTGTCAACGTGAGCTGCACCAGCGGCTGGTCGCGCCAGCCGCGCCGGTCAGCCGTCACGGAGCTGTCTTCCAGTGAGCGCGACGAACACGTCCTCCAGCGTCGCCGAGTGAGTGCGAAGCGCCGTCAGATCCGCACCATGTCGCCGCACCTCGGCCAGCACTGCCGGCACGGTCCGGTGCAGTTCGGAGACCTGCAGCTCGATGCTGCCATCCCGCTGCGCCACCGAGCGGACCCCCTCCAGCCCACGAAATGCCTCACGTCCCATCCCCTCTCCGCCCCGGGTCGAAATCTCGACCACGTGCTCCGCGCCCAGCGAAGCCACGAGCTCGCGAGGAGTTCCGAGCGCGATGACCCTGCCGTGATCCACGATGGCCACGCGATCGCACAACCGCTCGGCCTCCTCCATGTAATGCGTGGTGAGCAGCACCGCTCGGCCCGCCGCCTTGAACCCTTCGACCAGCTCCCAGAGCTGGCGCCGCGACTGCGGGTCGAGGCCGGTCGTCGGCTCGTCGAGGAACAGCAGCTCGGGATCGCCGACGAGCGCGCAGGCCAGTGCAAGCCGCTGCTTCTGCCCACCCGAGAGCTGGCCCACCCGCGCGTCGGCCTTGTCGCCGAGCTGCACGAGATCGATCACTTCTCCAACCGCCGGCCCCCGTCGGTAGAAGCTGCGGAACATCCTCACCGTCTCCGCCACCGTCAGCTTTTCGGCGAACTGGGTTTCCTGCAGCGAGATCCCGATACGCTGGCGCAGGACGGTGTCGTCACGCCCCCAGCGGCGACCCAGGACGGTCACATCGCCGGAGTCGGGCGGGGTCAGGCCTTCGCAGATCTCGACGGTCGTGGTCTTGCCGGCGCCGTTCGGACCGAGCAGGCCGAAGCATTCGCCACGATGAATGTCGAGATCGAGGCCGTCGACGGCGACGACGGCACCGTAGCGCTTGCGAAGATTACGGACGAGAAGGACGGGATCGGTGGGGTCGGGCATGCGGGCAATCTAGCCCGCACGGAATGGCTTGAGGTTCGGCGGCGCTGCTTCCTAGCGGGTGTTGGACAGGGTCTGAAGCATGGGCGCCGTGAGCGCCTGGGTTATCCGCTCGCGCGAGTCCACCAGGTGGGCCCGCGTGTAGGTGTCGAAGTCGGTCGCGGGTCTGGCCAGCGCGCGATCGAGACGACCCGCAAGCTCGGTCATCGACAGCCGGGCAAGCGTCTGGGCGTCCTCCGGCGTGCCGACTGCCGGGCTCACCACGAAGCTGATCAGCCGGTTCAGATACTGACGCTGGATGTCGCGGCGGATCGAGCCGATGTTCTGGGCCGTACCCGGCTTGGTTCCGAGTTCCGACCAGAGCCCGCCATCCAGCGTCGCAAACAGCTCGGGCAGCGTGAACCCGTCGTCGCCCGCACGGACGCGCAGCTCGGCGTCGCGGATGCGCTCGAGCACCGCCGGGTCGAGCAGTTGGCCCAGCAACGCGCCCTGCTGCGCCTGCGCCCAGTCGTGGACCGCGAAATCGATCCGGCCGTCGCTGCCCGAGCCCCAGTGGGTCCACCGATCCGGTGCAAGGTTGCTCAGGAGGTCGGGGCTGAAGCGATACGCGCTCTCGCCGAAGGCCTGTTCCACGAGGAAGGTGAGCGCCTCGCGCTGTTCGGCGGCGGGCAGCGTGACGAGCGGCGGGCGTGCCGACGGATCGCCTCGATGGTCGCGGGACGTGGTGGCGCCGCCGAGATACTTGGTAGTCACCAGCATCGCATACCAGCGGTCGGTGAGCAGGTCGGTGAACGCGGCCCGGAGTCGAGCGTAGCTCTGGCCCGGGGCCACCATCCGGGTGTCGAGCGAATCGAACAGGCTGTTGATCAGCGCGACCCGCTCCCGGGCCCACTCAAGCGGCTTGTCGGTCTGGTCGTACCGCGACACGCTCGGGTCCACGCCGGCGCCGCCGAATCCCGCGTCCTCATCGGTGCCGTACACGTGCGCCGGATCGGACGCTTCGGACGCGATGGCACGGAGCGCGTTGCCCTCGACTTCGGGGGTCCAGGAGACGTGAGCTCCGGTGCCTCCGGGAGCCGGCCGTGGTTCAGCCGCATCGCCCCCGAGCGCACCGCTCGCGGTGTAGCCGTAGCGGATTGCCCAGCGGTCGTAGCTGCCGATGGTCGGCGCGAAGTAATCGCCCTGCCGCCGAGCGTCCCGCGCGATGCTGGGCGGGCTGTAGTCCATGACCGAGACGCCCATGCCTTCGCGGGCGGTGTAGCTCCGGTCGCGCAGTTCGTCGGCCGTGGCTCCGGCGGAGCCGCGGAAATTGTGGCGCAGGCCGAGTGTGTGACCGATCTCGTGCATCACCAGCGCCTTGATCGCCTGGCCGATGAAGTCCTTGGGCGCCGCCGCACCGGCCGGGACGTCGCCGCGCGCGGCGAGCAGCGCCCGCGCGAGCACGCCGGCC
>JACDDX010000252.1 GCA_013816685.1 Gemmatimonadales bacterium | reverse complement strand
GCGGCCAGGTGCTCTACACCTACTTCCACTTCGCCGCGTCCGAGACCCTGACCCGAGCGGTCATCGACTCCGGCGCGGTTGCCGTCGCGTACGAGACGGTTCAGCTCCCCAGCCGGGAGCTGCCGCTGCTCACGCCGATGAGCGAAGTGGCCGGCCGCATGTCGGTGCAGGAAGGGGCCAAGTATCTGGAGAAGGTGTCCGGCGGGAGCGGCATCCTGCTGGGCGGCGTCCCCGGCGTCGCGCCCGGCGAGGTGGTCATCATCGGCGGCGGCGTCGTCGGCATCAATGCGGCGAAGATGGCCGCCGGCCTCGGCGCGCACGTGGTGATCCTCGACGTCTCGCTCGACCGGCTCCGGTACCTGGACGATGTCCTCCCGGCCAACGTGGACACCGCGTATTCGAACCGGCACAACATCCTCTCCGCCATCAGCCGCGCCGACCTGGTCATCGGCGCGGTGCTTCTGCCTGGCGCCAAGGCTCCGCATCTGGTCAAACGCGACGACCTCAAGCTCATGAAGCCAGGTTCGGTCATCGTGGACGTGGCGGTGGACCAGGGTGGCTGCGTCGAGACGATCAAGCCGACGACCCACGAGAATCCTACCTACTTCGTGGACGGGATCCTCCATTACGCGGTCGCCAACATGCCGGGTGGGGTGCCGCGCACCTCGACGCTCGCGCTCACCAACGCGACGCTGCCGTACGCGCTGAAGCTGGCGAAGCACGGCTGGCGGGCCGCCTGCAAGGCCGACCCCGCGCTCCGTCTCGGGCTCAACGTGGTCGAGGGCACGGTGGTCTATCCGGGAGTGGCGGAAGCGTTCCAACTGCCCTTGGGCGACGTCGCGGCGACGCTCTAACCCCGATGCTCGAGGTCCTCGTCACCCGCCTCGCCCACGGCGAAGGCCTGCCGCTGCCCTCGCGCGCGACGCCCGGGTCGGCGGGTTACGACCTGGCGAGCGCGGAGGATGGTACCCTCTCGCCCGGCGAGCGTCGGCTGTTCCGCACGGGGATTGCAGTGGCAGTGCCCCAGGGCTTCGAATGCCAGCTCCGGCCGCGATCGGGTCTCGCACTTCGCCACGGACTCACGCTTCCCAACACGCCTGCCACGATCGACAGCGACTACCGTGGCGAGCTGCAGGTACTCCTCGTCAACCTCGGCAACGTGCCCGTCGAGGTGACGCGGGGGATGCGGATCGCGCAGATGGTGATTCAGCGGGTGGAGGAGACCGGATTCCGCGAAGTGGACACGCTGCCCGCGACGGGCCGCGGTGAGGGCGGATTCGGCAGCACGGGACAGTGAGGCAGGCTCGGCCGGCGCCGGCAGCATCGGCTACCGCGCATTCTCTCCTTCATTTACCTTGAGCACCATGTGCCTCACGGCCTCTCCATGAAGCTCCCCTCCCTGAACCTCTTGTCCTGGCTCCCCGCGAACGAAATCGCGGTGGATCTCGGCACCGCAAACACGCTGGTGTACGTCAAGGGTGAAGGGATCGTGCTGAACGAGCCGTCGGTGGTGGCCATCGAAAAAGCGACCGGGAAGATCAAGGGCATTGGACTCGAGGCGAAGCGGATGCTGGGCCGGACGCCGGAGGGGATCCTGGCGGTGCGGCCGCTCAAGGACGGCGTCATCGCTGACTTCGACGTCACCGAGAAGATGCTGCGGTACTTCCTCAAGACGATCATCGACAAGCACGTCTTCCGCGTCAAACCCAAGGTCATCGTCTGCGTGCCCTCCGGCATTACCGAGGTCGAGCGCCGCGCCGTCCGCGACTCGGCCGAGACGGCGGGCGCCAAGCAGGTGCTGATGGTGGCGGAACCGATGGCGGCGGCGATCGGTGTCGGACTGCCGGTTGAGACGCCCACCGGCAACATGGTCATCGACATCGGTGGCGGCACCACCGAAATCGCGGTGATCGCGCTGTCGGGCATCGTCTCCGATACCAGCATCCGCACCGGCGGCGACGAGCTCGATCAGGCCATCGTGCAGTTCATGCGCAAGAACTACAACCTGCTGGTCGGCGAGCCGACCGCGGAGATGATCAAGATCAAGATCGGATCGGCCGCGCCCACCGGCGACGAGCGCGAGATGGAGGTCAAGGGCCGCGACCTCGTCTCCGGCATTCCCAAGACCGTACGGGTCCACTCGGCCGAAATTCGCGAGGCGGTGCAGGAGCCGATTCAGCAGATCGTAGACGCCGTGCGCCGCGCGCTGGAGATCACGCCGCCCGAGCTGGCGAGCGATATCGTGGACCGCGGCATCGTGATGACCGGCGGCGGCGCGCTGATCCGGGGGCTCGACATCCTGTTGGCGCAGGAGACCGGGCTGCCGATCCACGTGGACGAGGATCCGCTCACCTGCGTGGTGCGCGGCACCGGCCGCATTCTGGACGACTACGAGAAATACCGCGGCGTTCTGTCCGCCTGAGCGTGAGCATGGCGTCGGACCGCAGGTACACCCGCCGGGACACCGTCCTTTTTCTCGCCTGCCTCACTCTCTCGATCGTGATGCTGTTCGCTCCTGCGCGCTGGGGCTACGAGACCGCGGGCAAGCTGCGCCAGAGCGTGCTCTACCCGCTGGTATGGCTGCAGGAGCGCGCCGAGGAGGGCCGCACCAGCCGAGTCCGCTTCCGCGCGGTCACGGCTCAGCGTGACACGGCGGCCTTTGTCGCCCAGGGCCTGCCGGCGCTGCGGGCCGAAAACGAGCGGCTTCGCGCGCTGCTCGGGCTCAAGCACCGCATCAGCACGCGCTTCGTCGCGGCGGAAGTACTGCACCAGGCGCAGGCGACCGACGGCCGCACGCTGCTCCTCAGTGCCGGGGGCGCGGACGGCGTGGCGGCATTCGACCCGGTGGTGGCGCCCGAGGGGCTCATCGGTGTGGTGCTCAGCATCTCCTCGCACACCAGTGTCGCGATGACCTGGGCCCATCCGGAATTCCGGGTGAGCGCGTTCACCGTCGGTGGGAACGCCTTCGGGCTGGTGGGTCCGTCGCGCGGGGGCGACGGGGCTCTGGAATTCCGGGGCGTCCCCTACCGCGATAGCGTGCCGGCGGGAACCCTGGTGCTCTCGAGCGGGCTGGGCGGCGTGTATCCCAAGGGGGTTCCGATCGGCACGGTCCTCGGCGTCGCGCGGGAGCAGGAGGGCTGGGAGCGGGTCTATCAGCTCCGGCCTGCCGCCAACCCCGGCTCGGCCACCCACGTTCTCGTGCTCACGGCCGCGCAGGGTCAGGAGCTGGCGGGCTCGTTCCCGAGC
>JACDDX010000251.1 GCA_013816685.1 Gemmatimonadales bacterium | reverse complement strand
GTCGGAGGCTGCCCGCGCGCTCGAACAGACGCTGTCGCGGCAGGCCGCGGTCGACGCGCTCGAGGCCCAGGTGAAGCACGTGTTCGGGCTGGCAGAGCGGGCGGTGGAGGACGTGCAGGCCATCGGCGCTGCCCGGCGGGAGGTCGAAGAGACGCGGGCGCTGCTCACCGAGACACAGAGCCAGGTGCGCACCACCGAGGAATCGCTGCGCGGCTTCGAGACCCGCAAGCGTCAGCTCGAGCGCGCGGAGCAGCGGCTCGCACGGGCCGAGGCGCTGGCGCTCGGCATCCGGTCGACGGTGGAGTCGCTGCAGGCGCAGCGCACCGTGATCGATCATGCGATGGAGTCGGCGGGCGCCCTCAACTTCCAGATGAAGCAGGCGGAAGCGATCATCGGAGCGCTGCGGCAGGAGCGGACGCTGGCGTGCGAGCTGAAGGCCTCGCTGGCAGCGCTCGCCGAGGACGACAACGACGATTACGGGGAGGCTCCCCAGCTTCCTTGACCTTGGGTTCCCGCGGGGCAAGTATTCCGGCCCGCGGTGATTTCGCCGACTTGATGGACCGCGCGGGCTGGCAGTGGTGCCGGCGCTTCCATCTAAGTCGCGGTTCACGGCCCGCGATGAGCGGGCCGTTGTATTGGGGCCTCTCCTGCTCATCGGTGACGAGAAGGAGCGATGAATACGACGTGAGCGAGGAACTTGCTTCGTGAGCACGGACCAGAAGGGCGCTCAGGTGTCGAACGTACCGCCGCCCACGATGAGTGTGGTCGTCCAACGGCGGAACGACGCCGTGCACTTCGTCGCCGAGACCGCGAATGGCGGCCGCGTGCCGATCGACGGCGCACCCGCCATTGGCGGTCAGGGACTCGGCGCTCGTCCCATGGAGCTGCTGCTGGCCGCGCTGGGCGGCTGCAGCGGTATCGACGTGGTGAGCATCCTCGGCAAGCAGCGCCAGACCATCCACGACCTCACGGTCACGGTCGACGGCGAGCGCACCGCCGGCGAGCCCGCGGTGTTCGCCAGTATCCGCGTGCACTTCTCGCTGCGGGGCCCGACCGACGAGCGTGCCGTCGCGCGTGCCGTCGCGCTGTCGATGGACAAGTACTGCTCGGTGGCGCGCGTGCTGGAGCCCACCGCCACGATCAGCTACGATCACACTCTCGAGCCGACATGACCGATCGACCTGACCACTTCGAGACCCAGGCGATCCGGACCCAGGTGCCGGTCTCGTCCGAGCGCGAGCATGCGGTCCCGCTGTTTCTCACCTCGAGCTTCGTTTTCGACAGCGCCGAACAGGCCCGCGCGCTCTTCGCCGACGAGATCCCCGGCAACATCTACAGCCGGTATTCCAACCCGAACACCGATGAGTTCGTGCGGAAGGTCTGCCTCATGGAAGGGGCGGAGGACGGCGTCGCGACCGGGTCCGGCATGGCGGCGGTGTTCGCCAGCCTGGCCGCCTTTCTCAAGGCCGGCGACCACGTGCTCGCCGGACGCTCGCTGTTCGGCTCGACGGTACAGATCCTCAACAAGCTCTTCCCGCGCTGGGGTATCGAGTCGAGCTACGCAGATCTTACCGATCCGGAGAGCTGGCCCGCGCTCATCCGCCCCACGACCCGAATGATCTATGTCGAGACTCCCTCCAATCCCGGGCTCGACCTGGTGGATCTCGACTGGCTCGGCCGCCTGGCCCGCGAGCGCGGCCTCACACTGATCGTAGACAACTGTTTCACGACGCCGTACCTCCAGCAGCCGGTCCGCCACGGCGCGGATCTGATCGTGCACTCCGCCACCAAGTACCTCGACGGCCAGGGCCGCACCCTGGGCGGCATCGTCGTCGGCCGGACCGCGCTGATCGACGAAATCCGCTTCTTCACCCGCCATACCGGGCCCGCGCTGTCGCCGTTCAATGCGTGGATCCTGTCGAAGAGCCTGGAGACCCTGGCCGTGCGCATGGACCGGCACTGCGCCAACGCCCTGACCCTGGCGAGCCGGTTCGACGGCCATGCCGACCTCGAGCAGGTCCGCTACCCGTTTCTACCCTCGCATCCGCAGCACGAGCTCGCCCGGCGCCAGATGACCCAGGGCGGCGGCATCGTCGTAATCGTGGTCAAGGGCGGGCTCGAGCGCGCACGCCGCTTCCTCGATGCCGTGCAGCTCATGTCGCACAGCCCGAATCTTGGGGATACCCGGACCATCGTCACTCATCCCGCCTCCACGACGCACTCGAAGCTCTCTGAAGAGGAGCGTCTGCGCGTCGGTATCGTTCCCGGACTGATCCGGATCTCAGTCGGTCTCGAGCATGTCGACGACGTGACTCGGGACGTCGAGCAGGCGCTTGCACGGTCGCGCTGACCCAGGATCATTTCGTCTCTCTGGCAGCAAGCCGGGCAACGGGCGAGTTGAAGGAAAAGCGGGAGGGCTCCAGTCCATTCCCGATCGCGGAGACGGCGGGACTGCCAGCTCCTAAGTCCCTTTCGCTGCATCACAAGGATGTGACGTCAGCCAATCGAGGCCACCACTGGCCTGCGACTTGCCCTCGAGCGGCTGCTGACGTTTCGCGCGTCCCCCCTGAAGATCTCGTACGGATGGTACCCCCTCATCGTCCTGCCACCAGGGGGCAGGCCCTACCCTCGTGTGGAGATTCGGCGCATGACTTACACGTTCAAATTGTCCAAGCGCATCGCAATGGCCAGATGCGCCGCTCCCCTCCTGCTCGCGCTTGGAGCCTGTAACGGAGCCGACCAGTTCAGCCCGTCCGACGACGCTCCCGCGTCGGCATCCCCTGCAACCGAGGCTCCGTCGGCCGAAACCGCGCCCAGCTTCGTTACCGGCGCCACCGCACCTGGAGTAGTCTTCGCCGCCTTCGATATGGAAAATTCCCTGCTCGGATCGGTCTACACCGGCTCGGTTCGTCAGCCATCGCCATCCAGCATCCTGTCGCTGCTGCAAGGCGCGCGTTCGAAGGGCGGGCGCGTGTTCGTCAAGCTGGCGCCGCGCTCGCTCTGCCAGAACTCCGATGGATCGTTCAGCCTGACGAAGTGGAAGGCCGCAGTCGATCGCTTCAAGAGCGTGGACTTGGCCCCGTATATCACGGACGGGACGATCCAGGCGCATTTCCTTATCGACGAGCCGAATGACGCGTCGAACTTCGGCGGAACCGCCATCCCGCGCGCGACGCTGGATGCCATGGCCGCCTACAGCAAGCAGCGCTGGCCCGGGATGACGACCATCGTGCGCGTGATCCCCACCTGGC
>JACDDX010000250.1 GCA_013816685.1 Gemmatimonadales bacterium | reverse complement strand
TGGATCAGCAGCACCTCGGCCGGCGCACCCGATGGACGGGTGCCGAGCAGCCGCGCGTGACGCACGCGGGTGGTATTGAGGATCAGCAGATCGCCGGACGGAATCAGGGAGGGCAGGTCGTTGAAGGGCCGGTCCTCGAGCTCGCCCCCGTCCCGGCGCACCACCAGCAGCCGGCTCGCCCCGCGCTCGGCCGGCGGCTCCTGGGCGATCAGCTCGGTGGGGAGCTCGTAGTCGAAGTCGGCGGTGCGAAGCGGTGCGGGCGAGACGGTCACCGTCAGCCGTCGAAGATCGTCGGCTGCTCAGGGCCACGCGGGGCAGACGCCGGCGGCGTCAGCCCGAAGCGGCGATAGGCGAGCGGCGTCGCGCAGCGACCGCGCTGGGTGCGCTCGAGAAAGCCCTGCTGGATGAGATAGGGCTCGTAGACGTCCTGGAGGGTGCCGGCATCTTCGCCCACGGCGACCGCCACGGTGCCGAGGCCGACAGGACCACCGCCGAACTTCTCGATGATGGTCGTGAGGATCCGCGCGTCCATGTCGTCGAGGCCGAACTCGTCGACGTTGAGCCGCGCCAGCGCGGCCGCGGCGACCTCGACGGTGATCCGGCCGTCGGCCCGCACCTGCGCGTAGTCGCGCACCCGGCGCAGCAGCCGGTTGGCGACCCGCGGCGTGCCTCGGCTCCGCCGCGCGATCTCGCTCGCCCCCGCCTCGTCGGTCTCGATTCCGAGGATCTGGGCCGAGCGCACCACGATCCGCAGCAGCTCCTCGGGCGGGTAGAAGGAGAGCCGTTCGACGATGCCGAAGCGGGCGCGCATGGGCGGCGTCAGCAGGCCGAAGCGGGTGGTGGCGCCGATCAGGGTGAACGGCTCCAGCGCCATGGGGATCGTCTGCGCGTGCGGACCCTCGGAGATGCGCACGTCCACGCGATAGTCTTCCATCGCAGGATAGAGAAATTCCTCCAGCACCGGTTTCATCCGGTGGATCTCGTCGATGAAGAGCATGTCGCCCGGGCCCAGCGAGGTGAGCAGGCCCACCAGGTCGCCGGGCTTCTCCAGTACCGGGCCCGAGGTGGTGCGAAGCTGCACGCCCATCTCCCGCGCCATCAGCATGGCGAGCGTCGTCTTCCCCAGCCCCGGTGGACCGAAGAACAGGGTGTGGTCGAGCGTCTCGTGCCGCCCCCGCGCGGCGTCGATCGCGATCTGCAGCGAGCTCTTCACCTGCTCCTGGCCGACGAACTCGTCGAGCCGCGACGGACGCAGCGCGGCGTCGGCGCCGGTCTCCTCGGGGAGCGCATCGGGGGTGGTCACCTGCAGACGGTCGGTCACGGACGGATCCGGGGTCGGGCGGCGGTCAATCGTCGAGGCGGGCGGTCCAGCGGACGGGCCGGATGTCCGCCTCGATCACGTGCGGCGTGCCGCAGGTGACGCAGCGATCGAGCGCGCGGCTGGTGCCTGACGGAACCAGCTTGCGGTTGGTCGCGCCGCAGCGGGTACAGAGCCATTCGGCGGTTCGGCCGGTCTGCATCGGACTCTACCTTCCGCCGCGCGCAGCGGCGAGATGTTGAAGCGCCCGCCGGATCAGCACCGGCGTATCGTCCGCGGAGTCCGTCGTGCCAGCCGCGGCCCGCACCGCGTCCTCCGCGGCCGTCATCGCATAGCCGAGCCCGGTGAGCGCACGCACCGCGTCGTCGGTGCCGGCGGAGCGGGGGACGGCCGTCTCGATTCGGATGTCGTCGAACCGGTCGCTGAGCTCCAGCACCAGTCGCTCGGCCTTTTTGCGACCGATGCCGCTCACCGAGCTCAGCGCCGCCAGATCCCGGCCCTGGATGCTGCGCACGGTGCGGCCGGGACCGAGGGCCGAGAGGAGCGACAAGGCGAGGCGAGGGCCGAAGCCGCTCGCGCTCAGCAGTCGCCGGAAGACCTGCCGCTCGGTGGCGCTGTCGAAGCCGAACAGCGACCAGCCGTCCTCCTTCACCACCAGCTCGGTGTAGAGGCTGACCCGTCCGCCGGCCGCCGGAAGCCGCTCGAGGGTCGGCAGGGGGACGGTGACCTCGTAGCCCACGCCCGCCTCGGTCTCGACGACGACCGTCTCGCCCGCGCGCTCGGCGAGTGTGCCACTCACCCGTGCGATCACCGCACCCCCGTCGCCTGACGCAGGGTGGGCAGCGGCTTCAACGCCAGCAGCAGATGGGTCAGCGCCACGGCGACGCCGTCGGCCGCGTCGGCCGGCCGTGGCGGCGCCGACAGCCGGAGCAGTTGGGCGACCATGTAGGCGACCTGCGGCTTGAGCGCGGCGCCGCGTCCCACGATCGTCTTCTTCACCTCGGCGGGCGAATACTCCGCGATGGTCACGCCGGCCTCCTCGGCCGCGAGCAGGATGACGCCACGCGCGTGACTGAGCACGACCGTCGTGCGCACGTTCTTTCCGTAGAACGCGGATTCGACCGCGACGGCGTCGGGCGCATGTCGCGCGATGAGCGCCGTGGTGCCTTCGTGGAGCAGCCGAAGCCGGGCGGGCAGCGTGTCGCGGGCGCGGGTCGTGAGGGTGCCGCATTCGACCAGCCGATGCCTGGGGCCGGTGCCACGCTCGACGACGCCATAGCCCATGACCGCGGTGCCCGGATCGATGCCCAGCACCTTCACGTCGGCGCCGTCAGGCTTCGGCCTCCGCGAGGTGCGCCGAGTCGATATCGAAATTGGAGAAGACCTTGGAGACGTCGTCCAGCTCTTCGAGCACGTCGAGCAGTCGGATGAGCCGCTCGGCATCGGCCCCGTCGAGCCGCACGGTGGTCCGCGCGACCATGGCGAGCTCGGCCGAGTCGATCGTGAAGCCGCGGGCTCGCAGCGCGTCCTGCACCGCGTGGAAGGCGGGGGGCGTGGTGGTGACGAGATACTGTTCGTCTTCGCGCGTCAGGTCTTCGGCGCCGGCATCGAGCGCGGCTTCCATCACCGCGTCTTCCCCGAGCCGGGCGGCGTCGAGGTAGATCTGCCCCTTGCGGTCGAACATCCAGGCGACCGAGTTGCTCGCGCCCAGGTTGCCGTTGTTGCGGCTGAAGGCGTGCCGTACCTCGGCCACCGTGCGGTTGGGATTGTCCGTCGTCGCCTCGATGATGATGGCCGCGCCGCCGGGGCCGTAGCCCTCGTAGGTGAGCTCCTCGAAGATCGTTCCCTCGAGCTCGCCGGTGCCCTTCTTGATCGCGCGTTCGATGTTCTCGGCCGGCATGTTGACCGCTTTCGCCGCGTCGATTGCCGTGCGC
>JACDDX010000007.1 GCA_013816685.1 Gemmatimonadales bacterium | reverse complement strand
GCCGAACACCGCGCTCAGCGACAGCGCATCGGGCGCGGGACGCGTGGGTGCCGCCGCATCGTCCGAGACGGCATGGGCGCCTGCAGCGTCCGCGTGCGGCGAGGCCGCCACGGAGGGCAGCCGTGCCGCGAGGATCCCGGCGAAGAACTCCATCACCGACTGCCCCCCGGTCTCCGGCGCCGCGTACGCCACCCGCAGCAGCGGCCCGGCCGGCGGAGGCGGGGCCGCGTCCTCGAGCGCCGCGAGCTTCTGCCGAATCCGCTCGTCGCCCCCGCTGCGGCGAGCCAGCTCCCGGAACATGTCGCGCGCCTCCGCCTTGTGACCCTGGGCGAGCAGCAGCTCGGCCATCGTCTCGGTGATGATCGGCGCGGTGACCATGCTCTCGGCGATGACCGGCTCGGGCTCGATGTCCATCACATCGTCCAGCTCGTCGCCGGCTGCGGCTGTGTCCAGGACCGGCGCTGGCCCGCTGCGCCGCGAGGAGGCCCGAACGACCTCGGAGGCCTGGGGCACGGCCTGGCTGCCGGACAGCTCGAGCGACGCGTCCGGGACCTGGAACTCGCTCGTCGCGTTGCCCTCCAGAACCAGGTCCTCGGACTTCTCCACCTGAATGTCCGGACCGGGGGCGTCCCTCTGCCAAGGGTCGGGGTCCAAAAGGTCCCCGTTGGCAATGTGGACCGGGTCAGGCTGGTCCTCGGGAAGGTCCACTTCGGTAAGGTCCACTTCGGCAAGGCCCGCCTCGGTGCCGTCCGATGCGGATCGATCCGGCAGGGTCGTGCTCATCAGCCCCGATACCGGTTCGGTCAGCGCGGCAAACCCGACCGTCGAGTCTTCCAGTACCAAGGGCTCGACCTCGCTGGCCTCGGAGCCGTCGGACACCCACGCGATCCCCCGGTCCGAATCTTCGGCAGGCTCGAGCTCGATCGGCTCGGGGTGTTCCCTTTCGACCGCCGTTTCTCCCTCAGCCGTGTGTCCCTCAGCCGAGTCGGCGAGCGTGTCTGCGGGAGCGTCCGCAATCGCGGAACCCATGGGCGCACCGGCGTCGGCCGGCAGGAGCGCGGGCACTTCGTCGGGGGCGGCCGGTGATTCGAGCGCGGGCGTGTCGCGTAGGGCGGCTTCGAGGCGCGTGAGACTCTGTCGCGCCTGATCGTTGTTGTGGTCCACGGAAAGCAGCGTGCGCAGCCACCGCTCGGCGTCCTCGTGGCGTCCTTGCCGCTCCGTGATGTCGGCCAGCGCCTTGAGGGCGATCACATTTTCGCCGTCAAGCGCGAGGACGCGCACGAACGCTGCCTCAGCGCTGCCCAGCTCGCCCTGGTCGAGATGACAGCGGCCGAGCACGATGCTGGCGGGGATGTAGTCGGGATGAAGTTCCAGTCCCGGCTTGAGGATCTCCAGCGCCCGCAGGACGTCACCCTGCTTCCGCATCGCTTCGGCCAGCGGCGCGAAGGTGAGGCCTTGCGGGTGGTCGGCGAACCGGCGCTCGAGCTTCTCGATTTCGCTGATGGCCATCCGGGTTCCGATCGTCGGGTTGGCAAGCGCCGCGGGCAGCCGGCGGATGTGTTCACGGGGAGTGCGGAGAGTAGCGAGCGCTCCACGGCGTGTCAACTGCTAAGCGGAGCAGCGCCTTGAGGTTCAGTCGTTCCGTGCTTAGACTTCGCCCTTCCCGACACTACCGCGCCGGAGTCGCATTTCCTATGACGCAGGCCTTCTGATGCAAGCCTTTCGCAGCGCCGCCAAACCGCTCATGGTTCTCGTGGCGATCACCTTCTTCGCCTGGCTGGTGCTCGACCTGAGCGGCATCACCGGGGGCACTGGACTGCTCACCCAGACGTCGGTGGGCAAAGTGAACGGCCAGGCGATCGACGCGCGGGTGTACCAGACCGCCGTCCAGCGCTCGATCGATGCCAAACAGCAGGAAGCGGCCAGCCCGCTCGGACTCGACGACCAGGCCCAGGTGCGCAACCAGGTCTGGGAGCAGTTCATCCAGAACACCGTGCTCAGCGCGGAGTACAAGCGGCGTGGCATTTCGGTCAGCGAAGACGAGATCGTAGACGCGCTCCGCAATTCGCCTCCGCCTGAATTTCAGAACGTCCCCGAGTTTCAGAGCGACAGCCAGTTCGATATGGGCAAGTACCGCCGCTGGCTGACGTCGAGTGTCGCCCAGCAGTACCTCCCCGCGCTCGAGGCGCAATACCGAGAGGAGATCCAGCGCACCAAGCTGCTGCGTCTGGTGACGGCGGACGTCTACCTCTCCGACCCGGCGCTGTGGGAGCAGTATCGCGATCAGCACGAGATGGTCAAGATCGGACTCACGGCGATCATTCCGCGCAACGTCGTCCCGGACTCGGCGGTGAAGGTGACGGCCCAGCAGACCGAGCGCTACTACGCCAGCCACCGGGACGACTTCAAGCGGCCTCGCACGGGCTTTCTGAGCTACGTCGCGCTCCCACGCGCGACGACCGCCTCTGACACGGCGCTAGCCCGCGCCCGCGCCGATTCCGCCCGTGCCGAAATCGCGGGCGGCGCGCCGTTCGCCGACGTGGCCCGGCGCGAGTCGGCGGATACAGCGTCGGCGCAGAAGGGCGGCAGTCTCGGCGAGTGGACCCGAGGCGCCATGGATCCGGCGTTCGACTCGGCGGCCTTCGCGCTCCCGCTGCACACCGTGTCCCAGCCGGTCCTCAGCCAATTCGGGTATCACCTGGTCGAAATCACCTCGCGCAAGGGCAACAAGGTGACCGGCCGGCATATTCTCCTGCCGATCGAAGTCGCCGGCGCCCATCGCGACCGCCTCGATGCCCAGGCCGACACCCTGGAGCGTCTGGGCGCCGATCACAGCGATCCCGCCGCCCTCGATACCGTGGCGCGTGCGTTGAAGCTTCCGATTTCGCGCACCCGCCCGGTCCAGGAACAGACCCAGGTGCTCGTCGGGAACCTCACCGTTCCGGACGCTGCGACCTGGGCGTTCGGCGCCAAACCCGGCAGCACCAGCCCGGTCGTTGAGACGCTGGGCGCTTACTATGTCTTCCGCCTCGACAGCCTCCAGCCCGAGGGCGTACCGCCGCTCGCGTCGATCCGGCCGTCGGTCGAGTTCGCCGCACGGGAAGACAACAAGTGGAATGCCGCACGCCGGATCGCGAAAGACTTCGTCAAGCGGCTGGACGAGGGCAGCACGATGGTGCAGGCCTCGGCCGCGTTGAAACTCGCGCACAAGGAATTCGGACAGTTCAGCCGGGTGAACCCGCCGCTCACCAATCCAGTCGTGGTGGGGACCGCCTTCGGGCTGGAGAAGGGCAAGCGGAGCGGCATCCTCGACACGAAAGACGGGTTGTACGTGCTCGAAGTGCTGGAGCACACCAAGGCGGACTCGGCCGCGTTTCAGAAGGAGCTGGATCAGTTCCGCGCGCGAGCGGTCAACCTTGCCCGGCAGGAGCGGGTGCGCGCCTATCTGGCTTCCCTACGCACTGCGGCCAAGGTGCTCGACAACCGGACCAAGGTGCTCCAGACCCAGGCCGCTTCAGCTCAGCAGTCCTGAGACGGTCCCGGCCGCCGAAGCACGCGGGGCCCGCCGAGTGGCGGGCCCCGATTTCCTGCGGTCAGTCCCGCCGTGCTACTGCGAGAGCCGCTTCGGCTCGCCCGACGTGCTGGTGGGTGGCCGCTCGGCATCCATCGGCCGGGGCGGCAGATTGTCCCGGTTGCGTTCGTCGCCCATGAGCGCTTCCTGCGTATCGGTGAGGCTGCGCTTGAATTCCCGGATCCCCTTCCCGATCGAGGAACCCACTTCCGGCAGCCGCTTCGCGCCAAAGAGGAGCAGCACGACCATGAGAATGATCAGGATTTCGGTAAAACCGAGATTGCCCACGGGGTCCCCCTAGAAAAGCGAACGTGCAATCAGGAACGCCACCGCCACCCCCAGCAGGGCCAGCACCGACACGTGTAGCGCCAAGGGCCCCAGGGTGAAGCTTACCACCAGAAGATCGGCCGAAACAGGTCCGAAGGTGGGCGAGTAGGTGGTTGTGAAGAACGTGCGGGCGGCGCTGTCCGGCATCCACTCCCGGGCCAGCCCGCTGAGCACCCCGCCGGCGATGAAGCCGGCGATCAGCACACCGAGGTAGAACCGCGGGCGATGGGGACCGGTCGCCATCAGCGGCGCCGTTCCACGACGTAGGTGATGCTGGTGCGCAGCGCCTCGCGCGCGGGCGACGGCGCCAGTACATCCAGTTCCGCCTCGGCCTCCTCGGCCAGGGCGACGGCACGGGTCTGAGCGTACTCGATTCCGCCCGTTTCGGCGACGGCGAGCGCCACGGCGGAGATCTGCTCGTCGGTCGGGGCCGGGGTGGTCATCAGCGTTTCGACATCCCGGCGCGCGGCGGCGCCCATCCGTGGCAGCGCCGCGATGAGCGGCAGCGTCACCTTGTGTTCACGCAGGTCGGAGCCGTACGGCTTGCCGGTCACGGCGGTGTCCTCGGTATAATCGAGCAGATCGTCCACCACCTGGAACGCCATCCCGAGGGCTTCACCGTAGCGGCGAAGCGCGGTGCGCTCAACCGGGGCGGCGCGGAGCGCGCCGACCTCGCATGCGCCGGAGAGCAGCGACGCGGTCTTGCTCCGGATGAGCAGGTCGTAATCCTGCTCGGTATAGTCGAGCGGATCGAGCGCCAGCAGCTGCCGCATCTCGCCCACGGTCATCTCGTTGGTGACGCGTCCCAGCACCCGGAGCGGCTCGAGGTCGTCGAGCCCGACCAGTTCGATCACCGCGCGCGAGTACAGGTAGTCGCCCATGATGACGGACACCTGATGGCTGAACAGCGAGTTGATCGTCGGCATGCCGCGACGGAGGACCGAGTGATCCACCGAGTCGTCGTGGACCAGCGTCGCCAGGTGAATGAGCTCGACCACCGCGGCCAGCGTCGTCGCGCGGGTATCGAGCCCGCCGGTCGCCTCGTCGGCGAGCAGCAGGAGCGTGGGCCGGAACATCTTGCCCTGCATCTGAAACAGGTGCGCATTCACCTCGGTGATGAGGCCGAAGTCCGCCGCCACGATGCGCCGCAGCTCCTGCTGCACCCGCTCGAGCGCGGGCCGGAGCGGGCGCTGGATGTCGCCGAGTGACAGCCCGGCGGTGCGCGGGCTCACGACTGCCGTCCCGCGGTGAGGCGCTGCAGCCGCTCGCCGAGGTCCATGAATCGGATGTCCACGGCGAGGGCTCGCTCGTAGCTCGCGATCGCATCGGCCGTCTTACCCTGCGCTTCCGCCGCGCGCCCAAGCCAGTAGATGACCCCGATCTTCGTGTCGTCCCCGCCATCGAGCGAGGTGACGGCACGCCGGAGCACCGTCTCGGAAATCCCGTACTGGGCCTTTTCGAAGAAGGCGGCGCCGAGCGCCTCCGACGTACGGAGCCGCGCACCCGACTCCGGCGCGCGCAACGCCTTCTGGAACTCCGCGATCGCTTCGTCGAGCAGGCCCATCTCCTTGAAGGCGACCCCGAGATCGTAATGGGCCTGGTAATCCTCGGAGTCGAGATTGGCTTCGATCCCACGTTTGAACTGTTCGAGGATCTCCGCGAACTCGCGTTGCTCGTCGTCGTGCGCCGGCTCGCTCCGCTCGACGCGCATGCGGGTATCGCGAGGACCCTCATCGATGACCATCGCGCCGAGGTCGACGAAGTCGGTCACGTCCGATCGCTGCTCGGCGATGGCCGGAGCGCTGACCGGCGGCGCGGGGGACTCGATGGCCGGCAGGGAGGCCGCTGGCTGCTCGGGCACGGCGGGACGCGCGGCGGGGATGGAGCGAACGCGTGGCGCCGTGCCGGCGGGTGAGTGCGGGGGCCCGCTGAGCCGCTGCAGCGCCACGGCGGCACGCGGATTCCCGGGGTCGTGCTCCTGCACCCGCGCGTAGACCGCGATCGCCTTGTCCCCCGCACCCAGCCGATCGAGCGCGTCCGCCAGCGCCAGGTAGGCGTCCACGAGCGGCGCCTTCTCGCCCATGCGGTACGCCAGCTCGACCCGCTTCTGGTGATGGCGGATGTCGTCGGGCGCCAGTGCCAGCAGCCGCTCCGCGACACGCGCGGCGCCAGGCCAGTCGGCGCGGCGCTCGTACCCCTCGAGCGACAGCGTCAGCTCTTCGACGGCACGTTCGTCCTCGCCCGACGCCGCCAGCGCGAGCGCGAGATCGCGATGCCGGTCGGGATCCTCGGGATCATCAAGGACGCGGAGCTCGAGGCCGGCGAGTGACGGCGAGGCGACGGGCTGGCCGGCATCCGGCTCCCGCTCCGTATCCGCGTCCACCGCGATGAAGTCCAGATCGGCCTCAACCGGCGGCGCGTCCGTCAAATCGACCTCGATCTCCGGCTGGAGCATCTCCGGCTGGAGCATCTCCGGCTGGAGCATTTCCGGCTGGAGCATTGCCGGCTGCAGCAGTTCCGCTTCCAGCAGCTCGGGATCAGCAAGCCCGGGATCCCGCAGCTCGAGGTCCGGGAGTTCCGGCGCGAACGATGTCTCCTCCATCCCCTCGAGTGGAGCCGCGACGAAGTCGAGTGCGGGCGAGGCGTTGCGCTCGATGTCGAGGCCTTCGACCTCGAGCGCCGCGGCCCCGGCGCTTTCGGCCGGCAGGCTCTCGAGATCCGAGGCCCGCTCCAACCCCTCGAGCGGCGGCGGCGGCGCGGGAGGGTCGGCCGGCGGCGCCGCCGCTGTGGCGAACCCCGTGTCGAGGAAGATCAGATTGCCACGCCGGCTGCTGAGATCGGCCGACTGGCTTGATGTATCGATCCGCGCGGCCGCATCCCCGGTCGGGGCAGCCGCCGGGGGAGCCGCGGACGAACCCGCCATTTTCTCCAGCTGCTCCCGGGCCTCGTCCTCGCGGCTGGCGGCGCGCAGCAGCTCCACCAGCATCAGCCGGATCTCCTGGCTGCCCGCGAAGTGGTCGGCGAATTCCTTGACCGACTGGAAGGCCTGGTCGAGCTGGCCCAGCGCGTTCATCCGCTCGAGAAACTCGATCAGGTTCCGCTTGGCCTCGATGACCACGTTCTTCCGCGCATGCAACTGGGCGAGCTTGAGGTAGGTCTGGGTGCGGCCAGGATTGACCCGCAGGATCTTGCCACACAGCGCGATGGCGTTGTTGAAGAAGCCCTGATCGGCATACAGATCGACCGCGCGCTCGTAGGAGCGGACGGCAGCCGCGGTGTCGTTGATCTTGAGGTAGAGGTCGCCGATGCGGTTGTAGAGGGAGAGATCGGGCGTCGATTCCGCCCCGGATTCGATCTGCTGGAGCGCCTTGAGATAGGCCTCGATCGCCCGCCGCCAATCTTCCTTCTGCTCGAACTTCCGCGCCGAGTCCTTCAGCTTCTCGAGATTCATGCGGCTCGGCGAATGAGGGAAAGAGGCGGTCGGACTTGCAGTTAGGGAAAGATATTCGGCGGCGATACCGGGATCAAGCGCGGGTCCAGGTCCCCCGAGGCCACCGCGAGTGCGAGCCGCTCCAGATCCGGGGCCGGCGGCCTATCCTCGGCCAGCGGCGGCACCGCTGGTTCGAGCTGGCGGATGCGCCGGACCAAGTTCGCCACGCCCCGGCCCGGTGTTAGCGGCCGCAGAAACTCGAGTCCCTGGGCACCGCAGAGCAGTTCGGCCGCCACCACCCGCTGGGCGTTGTGCAGAATGCGCGTCGCCTTCCATGCAGCCGCCATCCCCATCGGCACGAAGTCCTCCTGGTTCGCGTCGGTCGGAATCGACCCGATGCTCGCGGGCATGGCCAGCGTCCGCGACTCCGCCACCAGCGACGCCGCGGTGATCTGCACCATCATGTACCCCGAAGACAACCCCGGCTCCGCGGTCAGGAACGCCGGCAGCCCCTGCGACAAATCCGGGTTCACCAGCCGCTCGACTCGCCGCTCGGCGATCGCCTGCAGCGTCACCAGCGTCATCCCGAGAATGTCGAGCGCCTGCGCTACGGGCTGGCCGTGGAAATTGCCCCCCGACACGACGTCCCCGTTGTCGAACACCAGCGGGTTGTCGGTGGACGCGTTGAGCTCCAGCTCGACCGTCTGCCGCGCGAATCCGATGGCGTCCGCGACGGCGCCCAGCACCTGGGGCGCGCAACGCAGGCTGTACGCATCCTGGACCCGGGGATCGTTCTCGCGATGCGATTCGCGGATCTCGCTTTCCTCCAGCAGCTCGCGCATCAGGGCAGCGGCCTCGCGCTGCCCGCGATGTGGACGCGCCTCGTGAATTCGCGGATCGAGCGGCGCCGGCGTGCCCCGCAGGGCTTCGAGGCTCATCGC
The DNA here is from genome assembly GCA_013816685.1 of Gemmatimonadales bacterium. Classification (GTDB taxonomy): domain Bacteria; phylum Gemmatimonadota; class Gemmatimonadetes; order Gemmatimonadales; family GWC2-71-9; genus JACDDX01. The sequence goes on along the minus strand of JACDDX010000007.1, from coordinate 8,455 downwards.
GGCCGCCGAGACCGCGGTGCGCCAGAGGACGGAGGCATCGTACACCAGAAGCGCGAGCAGTGCGGTCTGCGCCTGCGTGCCGTTGACGAAGGCGAGTCCCTCCTTCGGCGCGAATCGGAACGGGGCCAAGCCGGCCCGCACGAGCGCCGGCCCGCCCGGTACTGCGGCCCCTGCCTCCAGCACCGATCCCTCGCCCATCAACGCGAGCGCGATGTGGCTGAGCGGCGCCAGGTCGCCGCTTGCCCCGACGCTCCCCTGCTCCGGCACGACCGGCACGACGCCGCTGTTGAGCATCGCCACCAGCGACTCGGCCAGCTCGGGCCGGACACCGCTGGTCGGACGGATGAGAACGTTGGCACGAAGCAGCATCACCGCACGCACGACCGGCGCGGGCAGTGGCGTGCCGACGCCGGCGGCGTGGCTCCGGATGAGATTGACCTGCAGTTGGTCGAGACGGTCGGGCGAGATCCGGACGTTCGCGAGTTTGCCGAAGCCGGTGTTGATCCCGTAAATCGTCTGGCCTGACCCGATGGCTGTTTCGACCAGGCGGCGTGAGGCAAGTAGGGCGGCACGTGCGTCCGGCGCGATGCGGACTGTCAGCGCGGGATCTCGGGCGGCACGGACCACGTCCGCGACCGTTAAGGACCGGCCATCCAGTATTAGAGGGTGTTCCGGCATGGTGCGAAACTGCCAGTCCACCCCCGAGGATTCAACCCCGGCCCGTCAGCGTGGTGCCGAGCCGGTCCGCAGTTCGGGATTTCCGGGATCGGTCTGAAAGGACCAGTCGGCAATGAGAAAATTCGCGCCGACGTGGCTGACGTGGAGCGCGCCGTAGCGCTTGAACCCGTCGCCGCCGTCCATCTCAAACACGTAGCCGTAGCCTGGGGACGCCTCGACACCGGACGTGCGATAGGTCCGGTCGGGGGCAAGATCGACGCTGGTGAGATCGGTGAGGAAGGGGTTCTGCTCGTCGTAGAGCTCGACGCCGGTGCCCGCGCGTCGCGGCGTGATGAACAGTGCGCCGGATGGATCACGGTCGACGAAGAAATCCGCTGCCGCATCCCCGCCGTCCACCACCACCCCCAGTTCGCTGTCCTGCACGAGCCGATCGCCGTTACCGTCGTTCCAGAAGCGGAAGCCGCTCTGCTCCGCCTGCGCCTGGAGCGCGTAGATGACCACGTTCCGGGCCTCGGGGCGTGGCGTGTCCGCACGGAGCGGTGACCGGCCGCTCTCCCCGCCGTTCACGCTCTCGGCCGTCACCGAGAAGCAGCGCGACACGCCGTTCGACAGCGCGCCCACGACGAATTCCGGCGCGACGGTGGTTCCTTCCAGCCGCCACGCGGTGCCGCACAGATCGTTGTCGAGATCGTAGGTCGTACTGTAGACGCGGTAGTTCTGGAAGAGCCCGGGATCGGCGCTGAAGGGGTTGTCGGACCACGTCAGGGCGACGGCGCCGTCGAGCGTGGTGCTGACGAGCGACGCCGGCGTATCCGGGGCGTCGCCCGGGCCGTCGTCGTGGTTCGAGCAGGCTGCTCCAAGCGCCAGCGGGAGCATCAGCCACCAGGGTCGCATCGACGTCTCCGGGTGAAAAGGCGGCAGCCTCCGGGCAGGTCGCGTGCCACTCGCCGCGCGGGCCGGCGGTCCGCCCGTGTCCCTCGCGACGGACGATCACTGCTCGAAGGTCGACTGGTTGTAGTCGAACTTGAGGTCGGGCAGATCGGTCAGATAGATCGAAAAATAAAAGGCGAAATTTCCGTTCGCGTTCCGGACGAAGTTGAATCCCGCTCGCCACTCGTGCAGATCCCGCTCGAGCCGCACCACCTGAGATTCGAACTTGGAGTCGGTGATGTTGTACTGCGCCGACCACGAGAGCGACCAGAAGGGCGTGGGGGAAAAGCCGGTGCTAAAGCCCAGATTCTGGCGATCGGGGCCGGGCGTCTGCCCGGAGATTTCGCGCGAGCGGCTGAGCGAATAGTTGAAGTTGGCCGTGAAGCTTCGGCCCGACCGGTTGAGCGGCAACTGGTCGGTGCTGTAGAAGGAGCCGGGCCGCCGACGGCCGGCATCGGCCACGTAGGACGCGGGGACCCGCTCCCCCTGGCCCGGTCGCCGGGCGCCGTTCCGGTGACAGAGACCCACGACCGACGCGACCGCGCACACCGTTCCTCCCGAGACGGCAAAGCTGGCACTCACGCTGGTGAGGAACGGGTCGAAGCTCGCCGTGTCGCTGCCGACCTCGCCCCGCCAGAGGTCGTGCGTCAGACTCAGATTGAACCCCGGCAACAGGTCGCTCAGAAACGAATTGGTGATGCTCGGCGTCACCCAGCCCGTGCGGCCGGGCTTCTTGGCCTGCTCGAAGTCGTAGCTGAGCTGACTGGTGTTGATGCTGAGCAGCCGGAACTTGCGGGTGTTCGCCTCCACCGTGTCGCCCTTGGATGCCCGCACCTTGCCCTCGAACACCTGGGAGAGCCCGAGGCTCAACGACTGCGTTGGATCGCTCCGCAGCTCCACCGGCTGTCCGGGCCCGGCCAGCGCCCGGGCGTACGCCTCGGGCACGCTGGCGGCCGGCGCCAGATTGAAGCTGATCACCGGAGAGACGCTGTGGCGGATCCGGCTCAGGGGACCGAAGCCGGGAAAGAACCCGAAGAAGGTCGGGGAGGCGGTGGCGCCGAACTGAAAGCGTTTGCCCTGCCGTACGAACCCGCCGTTCGTGTTCCGGTTTCTAATGGCGAACGGACCGCTGGTCGCGTTCGCGATGCCGACCGAGGGCTGCACCTTCCACGAGCCGCGGAAGAGGATCGGCAGATTGATGCCGGTGTCCCAGTCGATCCCCGACTGAAACCGCCCCGGAAATGAACGGACGACCACGATGGAGTCGGCTGGGTCGACGGTGGTCTCGTCGGGAACGCGGAAGGTCACCGAGTCGCGGCCGTTGGTGATCTCGTCGGTTACCTGCACCGAGTTCTGCCAGTTGAACGATCCCAGGCGCAGCGGCGTGTCGAAGTTGAGCGCCGTCGCGCGGCTGTTCCCCGTCTCGGTGAGGGTATCGAGCGCGCCGCCGGGCAGGATCCGCACGATGCCGGGCTGTGGCAGGTTGGAGCTGGTGTTGTTGGTGAAGCTGAGCCCTGGAGACCAGGTGATGTCCGAGCCCAGCGCGATGGGCGCCGGCGAGACGGTCAGCGACGGGAACAGTTGCTGCACGCTACGATCGGACAGGCTCTGCCGCCGATTCCCGCCAAGCGTAACCGTGCCCCAACCGTAGCGCTTGGAGAAGTTGAGCGAGCTGGTGATCTGCTGGGTGTTGAGCAGTGGATCGATCGCGTTGTCGCGCACGATCGCCGTGTTGCTCGCGTAGTTCAGGCTGAAGTTCAGACTGGTCGACAGATTGAAGTTCTGCCGGTGATCCCAGCGCAGCACCGTCGACGATCCCCCGCCGGCCTGATGCTGCTCGCTGAAGCCGATACTGCCGTCCACGAAGCGGTTGAGCCAGCGATACTGCGTCGACGCACCGTACTGGACATACCGGTTCGAGTACCAGTCGAGTCGGAACGCCACGTCCCAGTAATCGTTCGGCGCCCAATAGTACCCGATATTCGTGATCTGCCGGTTGTAGGACCGGTTCGGCCGCACCAGGTCGTTGAAGCCGAACTGCGGAATCAGAATGCCAGATCGCCGGCCGGGCCGCGTATCCTGAAAGATGAATGGCAGCCACAGAATCGGGACGTCGCGCAGGTAGAGCACCACCGGGCGCGCCACCAGCATGCTGTGGGAGACCCACTTCACCGAGCGCGCCGAAAAATGGTAGTGGGGCGTCGGCAGATCGCAGCTGGTGATCTCGCTTGAGCCCGCATAGATGCGGCTCGAGCTCGAGTCCTGCGCGACGTTGCCGCGAAGAAACCAGACCGTCGAGCCTTCGGTGAAATTGGTGAGCGCGTCGCTGATGACGCCCCGGCGCCGGCAGGTGTCGTAGCGGATCCCCCGCCCCACGAGCACCTGGCCTCGATCGAACAGGTGCGGCTCACCGCTCGCATCCAGAATGCAGCTGGAGCGCAGATAGCTGATGTTGTCGGCCTCGAGCGTCGAGCCCTGGCGTTCGGTGAGCGCCTTGCCCTGCAGCAGAATCCGCTGATCCTCGGCGAAGAGCGTGGCCGAATCGGCGCGGTAGCGGGTCGCCTGATAGCCGCGGCGCTGCAGGAGCGACTGCACCACCGAATCCGGCGCGGCGAACGAGCGTGACGGCCCGGTCGGGAGCCCGAGGCGGCGCGCGGTCGCCGTGTCGAGCGGCTGAGCGTTGGAACTCGAGTCGCCCCGGGCCCGCAGTGAGTCCCGGCGGGTACGGAGCGAATCAAGGCGGCCCCGGGTCGTGTCCTGCTGCACCGGCGGCCGGCGGGTGGGAACCTGCGCCTCGGCACCTCGAGGGCAGAGTCCAAGCCCCACGATCGCTAGGGTCGCGATCGCCGAGCGACGGCGACGCCGGCGATGGACGAGCACCGTGCCTGCGAAGCCCACTTCGTAGAGCAGCAGGAGCGGAATCGTCATCATGAGCATCGAAACGAGCTCGGTGCCCGGGGAGAGCACCGCCCCGCCGATGAACGCGAGGACGACCGCATATCGGCGGAACCGCTGGAGATCGCCCGGGCTGATGACGTCAAGCCAGGCGAGGATGATCATGACGAGCGGCAGCTCGAACGAAACGCCGAGCGCCAGCACCACCTGCATCACGAAACCGAAATAGTTGTCGTAGGTGATGAACGGCGCGATCGCTTCGGTCTGGAAGCTGAAGAGCACCTTGAGGGCCCGCGGCACCACGAACTCATAGGCGACGAACGCGCCCGTAAGGAACAGGACGAGGCCCGCGAAGAGCGCGGGCACCAGCGCCTTCTTTTCCCGCGCGTAGAGCGCGGGCGCGAGGAAGGCCCAGGTCTGCCAGAGGATGACGGGCGAGGCGAGGACGAGCCCGACGATGAAGCCGAGCTTGAAAACGATGAGGACCGGCTCGGTGGGGCTCGTCACCACCAGCTTGCCCCCCATGAGGTAGGGAGCGATCGGCTCCTTCAGCAGGTTGACGAGCTGGAATTTCTGTACCGCCCAGAGCCCGATCCCGAACCCTGCCACCACTGCCCCGAGGGAGCGCAGGATGCGCCAGCGCAGCTCCTCGAGGTGATCAAGGAAGGGCATCTCCCCTGCGGGGACGGTCATCGCATGCGGTGCGCCCGGGCGCTCAGCGCCCGAGCGCCTTCAATCGGTCACGGGCCAGGGAGGCTTCATCCGAGCGGGGAAACTGCTTGACGACACGCTGGTAGGCGTCCTTCGCCTTGCTGCTGTTCTTCCGCCGCTCGGCGAGGAGGCCGAGATTGTACAGCGCCGCCGGCGCGCGGGAGGATTGCGCGTACCGATCCACCACCTGGTTGTAGTAGACCGCGGCCGAGTCTGGCTTCTCGGCGGCGTAGCTCTGGCCGATGAAGTACAGCGCGTCAGGCACCCGTTCGCTGGCCGGATAGCTGCGGACGAGCTCGCTCAATCCCTGTCGAGCGGTGGAGGTGCTGCCGCGGCGAAGCTGCGCCAGCGACGCCTCGTACATCTGGTCCGCGGATGCACCCGCGCCCGGAGTGCCGCCAGTCGGAGCGCCACCGGTCGGGGCAACCCCAGTCGGCCCGGCGGTCGAGGAGCCGCCGCTCGGGGCCGTGCTGTCGGCGCCGCTGGATTCGGCGGCTGTCGGGGCAGGAGGCGCCGCGTTCATCTGCGCGTTCCGCGCCTCGAGCTGGGTCCGCAACTCGGTGAGCCGCTGCTGACTCTGGCCGGTGAGCTCCTGCAATTGCACGAGCTGCTGCTGGATATTGTACAGGTCGGTCTGGAGGTCGCCCCGGAGCGCGCCCGTCGCGCGCCCGCTGGTGCCGAGCGAGTCGAGCACCCGCTGCTGGCCACGGATGACGTCACTGAGCTGGGCGGCGCGCGCCGAGTCGCGCCGGGCGTTCTCGACCCGGAGCTGGGCGATGTCGTCCTGGACCCCGGTGATGTCGCTCTTGGTCACGCAGCCGCCGAGCGCGAGCATGGCGGCCGACAGCACGGCCGCGGCGAGTGCGGCGACCGGCCGGCCGGGACGGCTGGGCGGCGACTGGCGCACCATCACTGCGGTGCGACCAGCGTTTCGCCGCCGGCGGTCAGCTCGAACTCGTCGCGGCGGTTCTGGGCGTAGGCAGCCTCATCGGTCGCCTGGCTCATCGGACGCTCTTCCCCGTAGCTGATGGCCTCCATGCGCGCCGCCTCGATGCCCTTGTTCTGAAGGTAGCGCTTCCCCGCGCCCGCGCGCCGATTGCCCAGCGCCAGGTTGTACTCGTCTGAGCCCCGCTCATCGGCGTGGCCGCTGACCCGGATCCGGGCGTTCGGATTGGCCTTGAGAATCGCGGCCTTGCGGTCGAGCACAGCCCGATCGTCGCCGCGCACCGTCGCCTGGTCGTAATCGAAGTGAATCGGCGTGGACAGATCGGCGGTCACCGCCCGGATGAGCTCGGCATGTTCCCGCGCCATCCGCTCGGAATCACTGCCGCTGTCGGATGTCGCGACCGGCCCGGGTGTCGACTCCGGTGCGGGCGCGGGGGCAGGCGTAGGCTCGGGGACCGGCTCGTCGGCAGCCTGGCGTCCGCCGCATGCGGCGACCGCGGCCAGAGTCAGGAGCATCGAGAGCTTGGAAGCGCGCATCATGACTCCGCGTTCAAGGGTTGGGTGACAACACGGTCCGGCCCAGGCGGCGGGACCACGCGGGCAGGCGGGCGGCTCCCGGCGTGGAGAGCTGGCGCACCGTTCCGGTTTCGATATCGATGACCCAGAGCTGCCGGCGCCCGCTGCGGTCGGACACGTACGCGACGTGTCTGCCGTCCGGCGCCCAGGTCGGATCCTCGTTGCGTCCGGCCGACGTGAGCTGGCGGACCCTGCGGCCGGCCGCGTCCACCAGAAAGAGCTGCGGGCTGCCGGAGACTTCGCGATGAAAGACGACGTTGGCCCCGTCCGGTGACCACTCCGGCGCGTTGGAGCTGCCGGTGGCGCCGTAATCGTACGGTGCCAGAAGTTCCGGATCGGTTCCATCAGCCGCCATCACGTACACCTGGGGAGGACCGGTGCGCGTGGACACGAAGGCAATCCGCCGTCCATCTGGTGAAAAGGAGGGAGATAAGTTGTCCGAGAAGCGTCCCACGGTCAAGCGCCGCGCGCAGCACCGCTCCACGATATCGGCGATGTAGACATCGGTCCCGTTCTCATCGGAATGCGCGTACGCGAGGGTACGCCCATCCGCCGAAAAGGACGGCGTGATGTTGAGTGCCGTACCGGTCCCGGGGGCGGTGAACGCCGCGCCGCTCGCGAGCGACTGCACTATCACACCGCCCCGTCCGGCGCCAAGCTGGGTAAAGGCGAAACGGCTGCCGTCAGGCGACCAGACCGGCGAGAGCGCTGTCTGCCCGGCGGGCGTGAGCGGGGTGAGGCCGATGCCGTCGCTGTCGATGCGGAAGACCTGACCGGCCGAGACGAACAGAAGCCGGCTCGCGGCAGCGCCCGGCGTGCCGGTCGCCCAGCGCACGATTTCGTCCGACAGCCGGTGCGCCTCCATGCGAAACCCGGCGTCCCCCGTCGGCGGCATCGCCACGGTTTGCTGCGAGCGAAGCCGGGACCCGGCCACATCGTACAGCCGGGCGGTGACGCCCCCTGGTGCCTCGACGAGCTCGACGGCGAGATTGGCGCCAAGGGTCCGGTAGAGCTGATAGTTGATCCCGCTCGCTTCCTCCGTGCCGCTGCGGGCCCCGCCCGGCGGGTCGCCGATCGGCACCATCACAAACCGGTCGCTGTATCCGAGGTCTCGCCGAAGGATGGCCCTCACCGAATCGGCGCCCCGTCCCGGCAGCACCACCAACCCCGGCCGCGCGCCCGGACGAAACTCCAGGATTACACGTACGCGGTCGCGCGCCCCGGTCGAGTCCTGCGCGTGCAGCGCACCGACCGAGACCAGCGACACCAGGAGCAGCAGCAGGAGTCTCTTCATCATCTCGTCGGCTTGAAGTAGATGCTGACCGGGAGCACGTCCGCTTCCCATCCGTCCGGCAGCGGCCCGAAGGCGCGGGCGTTGCCGGCCGCTTCCACCGCGCCCTGAGCATCCAGATCGAAGGAGAAGCTGCCCGAGCGCGACATGAAGCGGATCTCGCGCACCGAGCCGTCCTTGAGAATCAGAAAGCTGACCTCGGCCGAGCTGTTGTCGTTGGCGTTGGTGCGGTCCCAGCGCTGGTACACCTGGTTGACGATGTTCCGGAGATATTCTGGAAACGGAAAGGCGAGGCCCGGCGTCTTGATCGTGGCGGCATCGGTGCCGGTGCTGGGCGTCTCGCCCGGCGCGGGGGCAGCCGGCGCCTGCGTCTCGGGCGGCGGCTCCTTCGGCTCCTCGGCCGGGCGCGGCGGCGGCTTGGGCGTGGGC